>JAFMFC010000121.1 GCA_017856375.1 Ilumatobacteraceae bacterium
ACACGACTGGCCGCTGACCTTGCTGGGGCAACGAAGATGGATCGACCGGAGTGGATCGCTACCGGTGCCGACGGCTGGCAATACGGCACGCTTACCAACAACTCCAACCGCGGTCGTTCCGGCCAGCCCGGAATCAATGCGGCAAATCCGATCGCGCAGAACACTGACGGTCACATCATCCGATGGAAGGATTCGAACGGAAACCTCGGGGGAACTTTCCAGTGGAACCTGTTCCTCGTGTCGCAGGAGACCTTTGATGAAGGTGGCCAGATGTTCGGTTCGCCGGATGGCATCTGGGCAGACCGTGATGGTCGAATTTTCATTCAGACCGACGGCACGCAGCCTGGTCGCAACAATGACCAGATGCTCGTGGCAGATTCGAAGACCAAGGAAGTGAAGCGTTTGTTCACTGGCGTGGCTGGTTGCGAAGTTACTGGTGTGGCAATCACTCCTGACCGCAAGACGATGTTCGTCAACTTGCAGCATCCGGGCGACGGTGACCCAACGAGAACGAACTTCCCCGCGAAGTTCACCGGTGCCACCGGACCCCGTCCACGTGACTGCACCATTGTGATTACCCGCAAAGACGGTGGAATCATCGGAAGCTGAGCATTTAGCAACAGCTATATCGAGTCAAGCAGCGCTTCCTGCCGGGAGGCAACGAGGTACCCCTTCACCGTCGTTGTCTCTTGGCGGAAGCATTGCGGCATTCCGCAGACGCGGATCAGTTCGGCGGCCCAAATTGGCGGTCACCTGCATCGCCGAGACCGGGCACGATGAACGCATGCTCGTTGAGGTGACTATCGATCGATGCGGTGATGATGTGCAGGTTCATCCCCGTGGATTCGAGGTGCTTGATTCCCTCCGGGGCCGCAAGCACGCACGCAACGAAGATGGTGTCACTCGCGCCTCGATCCACGAGAATCTTGCAGCCGTGGGCGAGTGAACCACCCGTTGCAAGCATCGGGTCGAGCACCACACAGGTGCGACCTCGCAAGTTGGTGGGGAGTTTTGCCACGTATTCGCTCGGCTCGTGCGTCTCCTCATCGCGCTGTACGCCAACGACGGCGATGTCGGCATCCGGCAACAGTTCCATCGCAGCGGGCAACATGCCAAGACCGGCGCGCAAGATGGGCACCAACACGGGACGGCTCGCGAGTTGCACACCATCGGTGGTGGCAAGTGGTGTCGTGACCTTTCGGGCGCTCGTGGGAATGCGACGTGTGGCCTCCGTGACCACGACGAGCGACAAACGTCGCATCTCGGCACGAAAGATTTGATTCGAGGTGTTTTGATCACGCAAATTGGTGAGGGCTTCTTGGGCAACGGGGTGGTCGACGACGGTGACTTGAACTGGCATGGCTACATACTTGCGCAGCAGGTGGGGTTGATGCGAACCCGCGTGGCTCATCTCGGGATGCGAACTAGCGTTTCGGTCGTGCGAATCGTGACTGCGCACACTCGTAGCGAGTGCGAACTCGCTGGCTCGCTGTTCGACCGCGTGTGGGGGATGAAGGGCATGGTGCCCAACGAGGTCATCATCGCCACGGTGCATGCGGGTGGCTATGCATCACTGGCGTGGCAGGGTGACGAGTTGGTCGGTGCAAGTTGGGGATTCCTCGGCGCGGGTGCGACCCTTCACTCGCATGTCACCGGGGTGCTGCCAGCACACAATTCCAGCGGAATCGGTGAAGCCTTGAAGCGACATCAATGGAATTGGGCCAATGATCACAAATTGCAAGCCATCACCTGGACCTTCGATCCATTGGTGCGTCGCAATGCGTATTTCAACCTCGTCAAACTCGGAGCCAAGGTCACCGAGTACCACGAGGACTTCTACGGATCGATCGATGACGGACTCAATCGTGGTGAGCACACCGATCGTCTCCTCGTGCGATGGCAGGTGGCGGGTTGCGGTGGTGTGCCGCCAGTCGGTACCCCGGTGACAGCGGCCGAGTGGACGATCCCAACGCCCGACAACATCGAAGCACTCCGCGTCTCTGATCGCGGCGAAGCTCAGTCCTGGCGCGCCCGACAGCGGGCAGACTTGCGCAAGGCATTCTCCGGCGAGTGGAAGGTTGCGGGTTTCATGGAAGATGGCAGTTTCGCGGTGGTACGAGCATGATTTCTGAAATCCGTCTGCGGCGCGCCCACATCGATTTGGTGTCGCCATTTCGAACCAGCTTTGGAGTGGAAACCGCTCGTGACCTGCTTTATGTAGAGGTATCCGGAGGTGGGGTCACGGGCTGGGGTGAATGTGTGGCGATGAGTGAGCCCATGTACTCGAGCGAATACGTCGATGGTTGCGAGGCGATCTTGCGGAGATTCCTATTGCCGCTCGTTCAGCCCGATACCACCGCTCAGTCGTTCGCCAAATCGGCGAGCGGAATCCGAGGTCACTACATGTCCAAGGCAGTGTTGGAGACTGCGTTGCTCGACTTTCAACTTCGCTGCGACGGAGTGAGCCTCGGGACGTTTCTTGGTGCCACGCAAACCCGAGTGCGTTCGGGGGTGTCGGTGGGAATCCAACCAAGCATCGAAGATCTACTCCGAGTGGTGCAGGGTTACATAAATGATGGCTACCTGCGAATCAAGTTGAAGATCGAGCCGGGCTTCGACATCGATCCCGTGCGCGCAGTACGAACTACGTTCGGCGACGACCTGCTGTTGCAGGTGGATGCCAACTCGGCCTATGAATTGAGCGATGCGAAGCACTTGGCTCAATTGGACACCTTCAATCTGCTGCTTATCGAGCAGCCGCTACCGGAAGAGCAAGTTGCATCACACGCTCAACTCGCCAAGGTGGTGCGCACGCCAATTTGTCTCGACGAATCGATCCTTTCCGCCGAGGTTGCCCGCGAAGCGCTCGACATTGGTGCGTGCAGCATCATCAACATCAAGCCGGGTCGGGTTGGCGGGTATCTCGAAGCCAAGAAGATCCACGACGTGTGTTACGAGCGTGGCGTCCCCGTGTGGTGTGGGGGAATGCTGGAAACCGGCATCGGGCGAGCAGCCAATTTGGCGCTGGCGGCCATGCCTGGTTTCACGTTGCCAGGCGATACGTCAGCGTCAGCTCGATACTTCCGTCGTGATGTCACTGCGCCGTTCGAGCTGCGCGATGGACACCTCGACGTTCCAACGGGTCCCGGCATCGGCATAGATCCCGATATGGACTATCTCGACTCCATCACCGATC
>JAFMFC010000008.1 GCA_017856375.1 Ilumatobacteraceae bacterium
AGAACCACCGGTTGCACTCGGAACTTGCCACGACAGATCCACCGACGTCTCCCCAGCTGTGGCGACGAGTGACCGAACGGCTCCCGGCTCCGTCGTGATGCTCGGCGTCACGGCTACCGCGACAAGTGCTGCCATCTCGCCTGAGCTGTCACCTTGGCTCAGATCACTATCGAGTCCGAGCGCACCAAAAGTTCCGTTGCCCCAACACTTGAGAGCAGCAGTGACGAGCAGCGCACACGTGTGAGTGTCACCCGCACCGATGGCGAGCACGCTCGTGCCGAGTGTGATCGCCGTGAGGTTTGCGCCCATTTCATTTGCGTTATCGCCGAGGCTGGCGGTGGAGTTCGCACCCAGTTGTCCCCAACTCCCCTCACCAAAACACTTCATCGACAAGTCATCGAGGAGGACACAGGTGTGTGAGCCGCCCGCCGCAGCGGCCCACACCCTGCGCGCGGCGCCAAGATCGATGGCAGGCAAGAAAGTGCCCAACTCGTTCTCCCCGTCGCCACGACTAGTGGTGGCACCGGTTCCGAGCCGCCCGTTACCACCATTCCCAAAACACTTCATCGACAAGTCATCGAGCACCACGCAGGTGTGCGCACTTCCCAGTGCCAGAGCAACGGCACTGCGGCCCGAACCCAGGTCGACTGTGGCAGTGGCAGCAAAACCTGCAACCGCTCCCACCGAGGTGGTGTTGCCAAGTCCCAACTGCCCCGATGAATTGAGCCCCCAGCAGGTGACCTGCCCCGTGTCGAGCAACGCGCATGTATGAAAGTCACCGGCGGCAATCGCGGTGGGTGTTGCCGAACCGAACGACACGGCGGGAAGTGCGTTACCCATTTCACCCGGTTGATCACCCCGGTCGAAATTGTCGCCAATTCCCAGCTGACCGTTGGCGTTACGACCCCAACACTTGACAGTGGCGTTGTCGAGCAGTGCACAGGAGTGCTCCTCACCAAGTGCCAACTGCGTTGCCGTGCGACCCGAGCCCAAATCAACATTCGACAAACTCGACCCCATCTCGCCCGCAGCATCGCCAAGCGCAGACGTCGCGCCATGACCAAGTTGTCCGCGAGTTCCACGACCCCAGCACTTGACTGCACCCGCTGTCGTGATGGCACAGGTATGCGATGCACCTGCTGCAATGGCTAACGGAGCGGCATCGATGTCTGAAAACGAGGATGTACTGACAGGCGAACTCGAATCCGCGCCAACACTCGGTTGATTTCCAATTCCTAGTTGACCAAAGGAGTTGTCGCCCCAACACTTGATCTGGTTGGTCGACGTGATCACGCAGGTGTGTCGATCTCCCAAGGCCAACTTCCACGCTGCTGCCTGGCGCATGGTTGCCGTCGAACCATCATGAAGCACAGCACCGGAGACATCTGCCGAGGCGATACCAGCACCAACGAGTGCCAATGCAACCACCAACGCAGCAAGTCGCCGCAACATGACGTGACCGTATGGACAACCACACATGCGTACTGGCTTGACGGAATGAAATTCCACTAGTCGAAAACTTTGTTAACTCAATCCCCCGTAACCGCGAAGTTTTTGCACGAGCGATGACCAAACGCTTCAACCACTGATCACGCGCGTGGGTGCAAAAGCACCTTTTTGCACTGGTTATGAACAAACTTGATGACCCACTTCTGCCTCACAAGTGGACATACTTAAGCCATGGAGGGCCAACGAGGCCGAACCGAAGTGCCCCAGACGATCCGCTCTCGGGCCACCCACGAGCGGATCACTACTGCCCTCGTTCGCCTCGTCGAGTCTGGACAACATCACCCTGGGGCCAACGACGTTGCTCATGGTGCCGACGTCAGTCTCCGCACCATCTTTCACCACTTCCATGATCTCGACCAGATGTATTCCGCAGCTCTCGCTGCAAAAGTCAACGTTGCTCGGGTTGGACTCATGTCAATCGACACATCGAGCGAGATAGCGACGAGATGCGGAGCAATCTCGCTCAACCGTGATTCCATCTACGCAACTCTCGCCCCGATGTTGCGTGCCTATATCGCCAACCCAAATCGAGCGATACAACTCGGTAATCACCTCGAACACGAAGAGCTCCTCATGGCGATGCAGGGTCAGACTCGTAACACCTTCGCCAGCGAACTACGACAGCATCATGATCCGCTCAAGGCATTGCTCGGCGTGGAGACCGCGCTCTCGTTCGCGGTGTGGGACTATCTCCACCGAGTACAGGGTGTGAGTCGCTCAGGAACTCGCCAATTCATGTCGGCATTGACTTTGAGCATCATCAGGTCCTTCGGGGCGTAGCCTTGGGGAGCCTCAATCTCCAGGAGTGTTCATGCCCTCTCAACGTCCAGTAGTTGCACCCGCCGAAGGAAAACTCGGGGTGCTCACCGTCGGTCTCGGCGCGGTTGCCTCCACCCTCATCGCGGGTGTCGAGCTCACCAAGCGCGGCCTCGGTAAGCCCATCGGATCGCTCGCCCAGATGGACACCATCCGTCTTGGCAAGCGCACTGACGGGCGCAATCCCTTGATCAAGGACTTCGTGCCCCTCGCCCGCCTCGAAGACATTGAGTGGGGTGCCTGGGATCCGTTCCCGGATGACGCCTACGTAGCCGCGCAGCGCGCCGGCGTGTTGGAGGGACCGAAGCACATCGAAGGCATCGCCGACACACTCCGCGAGATTCGTCCGATGAAGGCCGCCTTTGATCGTCAGTATGTGAAGAAGATCGATGCGGAGAACACGCTCGGCACCATCAACAAGCGCCAGATGCTGCAGGCAATTCGTGAAGACATCAATCGCTTCCGCGACGAGAAGAAGGTGGACCGCCTGGTGATGATCTGGTGCGCCTCGACCGAGATCTTCATCGAGCCGGGTCCCGCGCACATGAACCTCGAGGCGTTTGAGAAAGCGATCGACGCCAACGATCCGTCCATTGCACCAAGCATGTTGTACGCATACGCAGCCATCCTCGAAGGTGTGCCGTTTGCCAACGGCGCGCCGAACTTGGCGGTCGACACCCCGGTCCTGCGTCAACTCGCAACCGAAAAGAAGGTCGCCATCAGCGGAAAAGATTTCAAGACTGGTCAGACGTTGATGAAGACGGTGCTCGCACCGATGCTTCGCGCACGCATGCTCGGTTTGTCAGGTTGGTACTCCACCAACATCCTCGGTAACCGCGACGGCGAAGTGTTGGATGATCCGGACAACTTCAAGACCAAGGAAGAGTCGAAGCTCGGCGTGCTCGAAGACATCTTGCAGCCCGACAAGTTCCCCGATCTCTACGGCAACGTCTTCCACAAGGTGCGAATCAACTACTACCCACCTCGTGGCGACAACAAGGAAGGCTGGGACAACATCGACATTTTCGGTTGGCTCGGCTATCCAATGCAGATCAAGGTGGACTTCCTCTGCCGCGACAGCATCCTCGCTGCTCCCCTGGCGCTCGATCTCGTGTTGTTCATGGACCTCGCACAACGTGCCGGCCTCGGCGGCATCCAGGAATGGTTGTCGTTCTATTACAAGAGCCCGCAGGTTGCCCCCGGCCTCACACCCGAACACGACTTGTTCGTGCAGTTGGCCAAGTTGAAGAACACGCTGCGCTGGATGATGGGCGAAGAACAGATCACCCACCTCGGCCGCGAGTACTACGACGAAGCGTGACTTCGAAACTGATCGACGTCCTCGCCGTTCTCATCTTCGTCGCCATCGGCCGACGAAGTCATGAGGAAACAAACTCGATCAGTGGTCTTCTGCAAACTGCTGCACCATTCCTGATTGCGGTGGTGCTGTCGTGGTTGGTCGTCGCGGTCACCAAACCAAACGGCGCATTCATCCCCGCATTAGCAACGTGGGCAATCACCGTGAGCATGGGAATGCTGTTGCGCAATCTCGCATTCGGAGAAGGCACTGCAACTTCGTTCATCATCGTCACCACGATCACACTCTTCGTGTTGATCGTCGGCGCGCGCCTTGTCGCGGCGCGTATCTTCTGATTACTAGAAGTTGGTGATTGCGCCCTTGTCGGCGCCTTGCACGAGCTTGGCGAATTTGGCGAGTACCCCGGTGGTGTAACGCGGAGCCATCGGCTTCCAACCCACTTTGCGCTTTGCCAACTCGGCATCGTCGACCAACAGGTCGAGTCGCTTGGTTGGCACGTCGATGCGGATGCGATCTCCGTCGCGGACGAATGCGATCGGCCCACCGTCGACGGCCTCGGGTGCCACGTGGCCGATGCAGAAACCCCAGGTTCCGCCGCTGAAGCGACCATCGGTGATCAATGCGACATCGGCACCACGTCCTGCACCTTTCAGTGCTGCGGTGATCGCGAGCATCTCGCGCATACCCGGGCCACCCTTGGGGCCCTCGTAGCGAATCACGATTACGTCACCAGGCTTGATATTGCCCTTGAGCACCTCGTCCATAGCGCCGTCTTCGCCATCGAACACGCGAGCATTGCCCTCGAAGGTGCGCTGATCCTTGGTCAATCCCGCCACTTTCACCACCGCACCGTTCGGCGCAAGCGAGCCAGTGAGAATGTTGATGCCGCCTTCGGCATGGATTGGCGAGCTAAGTGGATGCACCACATCACCATCGGGAGCAGGCGGGTTGTATTCCGCGAGGCTCTCGGCCATCGTCTTGCCCGAGCAAGTGAGCACATCACCGTGCACCAACCCCGCATCCAGTAGGTGCTTTAACACCACGGGCACACCGCCAACTCGATCGATGTCGGTCATGTGGTATTTGCCGCCCGGCTTGGTGTCCGCGATGTGCGGCACCTTCGCCGCAATGCGGTTGAAATCCTCCAAGGTGAGATCCACGCCCGCTTCGTTGGCAATGGCCAATAGGTGCAACACCGCGTTTGTGCTTCCTCCGAGCGCACTCAAGATTGCGATCGCGTTTTCGAACGCCTTTTTCGTCATGATGTCGCGCGGATAGATGCCAAGGCGCGCGAGGTTGACCACTGCAGTACCCGCTCGTTCGGCATCTAGATCGCGACGCTTGTCCACGGCCGGCGGTGACGCCGTGCCGAGAAGGCTCATGCCGAGTGCTTCCGCAATCGAGCTCATCGTGTTGGCCGTGAACATGCCACCACATGCACCCTCTCCCGGGCATGCGGCCCGCTCGATTTCACCCAATTCTTCCTGGGTCATCGTGCCGGCCGCACAGGCACCGATTGCTTCGAACACCGTGGTGATGTCGATGTTCTTGCCATCGTGAACGCCGGGCAACGTGGACCCGTTGTAGACGAACACGCTCGGCAGGTTCAACCGCGCGGCAGCCATCAACATCGCCGGAATGCTCTTGTCGCAACCGGCAAGACCGACGAAACCGTCGAAACGCTCCGCGTGGACCACCGTCTCCACGCTGTCCGTGATCACTTCCCTGCTGACGAGAGACGCACGCATGCCTTCGTGTCCCATGCTGATGCCGTCACTCACCGTGATGGTGCCGAACTCGAGCGCTACGCCACCCGAAGAGCGAACGCCTTTCTTTGCACTGTCAGCGAGTCGTCGCAACGACATGTTGCATGGCGTCACCTCGTTCCACGCGGAAGCGATACCGATCTGCGGTTTCTCCCAGTCGTCGTCGGTGAGGCCGACGGCACGCAACATCGCGCGAGCTGCGGCCTTCTGGTTGCCATCCGTGACATCACGGCTCCGTGGCTTGACGTCGACTCGAGTTTCCTTTGGCGCAGACATGGCGCCAAGGCTAGTTACACGCGTACGACGATGTGCTTCGCCTATTTGCTTCGTCGAGCCTGCAAGATTGCGGTGACGACCTTGCCATCTGCTTTGCCTTGGCTGGTCTTCATCACGGCGCCAACCAGGGCGCCCATAGCTTTCTCTTCACCGTTGCAGTACTTCGCCCATGCGTCCGGTTGCGCAGCAATTGCCGCATCCACCATTGATTCAACGGCACTCGTATCGAGCGCTTCGAAGCCCTTGTCCTTGGCGATGGTGGCTGCATCCCCACCACCGTTGAGCACGATCTCGGCAAGGATCGTCTTCGCCTGCGTGGCGGTCACCTTGCCATCGCGCTCTAGCACCGTCAGTGCGGAGATGTCTGCAGCAGGAACTCGCGGCTTTGCGCCTTCTTCGGCGAACGCCTGTTGCACATAAACCACTGCCCGACCAGCCTCGCCACCCGCACGAACGACTTCGGCGACGTAGTCGTCCTGTCCGCGCTCCACCAACACATATGCGGCTTCGCTCTCCTTGTCGATTCCGACGAGGGCAGCAAGTGCCGCACGACGAGCAGCGGGCAATACGGGCAGGGACGTACGAATCGACTCCACCCATTCGCGATCGGGATCGAGCAATACGAGGTCGGGCTCCAGGAAGTAGCGATAGTCGTCGGCGTCTTCCTTGGCGCGAAGAGTGTGTGTGCGGCCTTCTGCGTCGTCCCAATGGCGAGTCTCTTGACGAATCGTGCCACCGGACTCGATCTCTTGGATCTGTCGACGAGCTTCGTAGTCGATGGCGCGACCGACCGCACGCACAGAGTTCACGTTCTTGATCTCGCAACGCGTACCGAAGGGCTCGCCTGGTCGGCGCACCGAGACATTCACGTCCACGCGCATCGAACCTTCTTCCATCTTCGCGTCGCTGGCACCGATGGCTACGAGGATGCTGCGCAATTCGTTCACGTACTGACGAGCTTGATCGCTGGTGCGGATATCGGGTCGACTGACGATTTCCACGAGAGGAACGCCAGCGCGGTTGAAGTCCACCAGTGAGTAATCGCTGCCGTGAATTCGACCGCTTGATCCACCGAAGTGGGTGGATTTACCCGTGTCTTCCTCGAGGTGCGCGCGCTCGACACCGATGCGCACGTCACCGGGCAACATCAAAAAGCCGTCGACGTTCAGTGGTTGGTCGTATTGGCTGATCTGATATGCCTTCGGCAGGTCGGGATAGAAGTAGTTCTTGCGGTGGAACGTGCACGACTGCACCGTGCAGTTGAGCGCGAGCCCAAGCCGTATTGCCAGTTCCACGGCCTTGCGGTTGAGCACCGGCAGCGCACCGGGAAGGCCCAGCGTGACGGGATCGATGTGGGTGTTCGGATCATCACCAAAACGGTTGGGGCTTCCGGAGAACAACTTGGTAGCGGTGTCGAGCTCCACGTGTACTTCGAGACCGACCACCATCTCCCAGCCCTCGGGCAAGGCGGCGGCATTTGTTGGTGCGCTCGTGGCGTTGCTCATCGCGCACGCTCCAGTTCGGCCGCAACGCGGAACATCGTCGCTTCACCAAGTGCAGGCGCCAGCACCTGCACGCCCACCGGCAGTGAATGGGCCCCGGTACCGAAGGGCACGCTCATCGCGGCATGACCAGCGAGGTTGGTGGGAATGGTGAACACATCACAGAGGTACATCGCCAACGGATCGGCGGTCTTGTCGCCGAACGGAAACGCAACCGACGGAGAAGTTGGCGTGAGCACCACGTCACACGACTGATAAGCCTTGGCAAAGTCATCGGCGATCAATCGACGAACCTTCAGCGCTTTGCCGTAATAAGCGTCGTAGTAGCCGGCCGACAACGCATACGTGCCGAGCATGATCCTGCGCTTGACCTCGGCGCCAAAGCCCTGTGAGCGGGTAGCGGCATACATGGCGTTGAGATCGGGGGCATCGACACGCATGCCGTAGCGAACTCCGTCGTAACGGGCGAGGTTGCTCGATGCCTCGGCAGGGGCAACCAAGTAGTAGGCGGTGAGTCCAAACTGCAGCGATGGCAACTTGACGTCGACGATGGCGGCTCCGCGTTCCTTGAGCGCAGCAAACGCTGCATCGAGACGCTCCAACACATCGGGTTCACTGCCCTCAGGCATGTCCACTACCCGACCGATACGCATGCCCTGCACACCTTGGTCGAGCACACTCAGCAAACTTGGCGCAGGCTGCAACAACGAAGTCGAATCCATCGGATCGTGTCCAGCGATCGACTCCATGACGAGCGCGGCATCTTCCACCGTGTGGGTAAACGGGCCGATCTGATCCAAGCTGCTGGCAAACGCGACTAGTCCGTAACGACTGACGACTCCGTACGTCGGCTTCACGCCGACCAAACCACACAACGCAGCCGGCTGACGAATGCTGCCGCCTGTGTCACTGCCGAGACTTGCCGCAGCGAAACCGGCAGCCACCGCTGCAGCACTGCCGCCACTCGATCCGCCAGGGACACGAGAGGTATCGAGCGGATTGCGGGTGGGCCCGAATGCCGAGTTCTCCGTGCTCGACCCCATCGCGAACTCGTCCAAGTTCGTCTTACCGACGATCACGGCACCCGCCTCCCGCAGCTTCGTCACCACCGTGGCGTCGTAAGGCGGCTTCCAACCTTCGAGAATCTTCGATGAGCACGTGGTTTCGATTCCACGTGTGCACATGTTGTCCTTCAATGCGATCGGTACACCAGCCAGAGGCCCGAGAGGTTTGCCCGCCTGCACCGCACGATCGACTTCAACGGCTGCGGCACGAGCGTTTTCTGCGGTGACGAGATTGAAAGCGTGGATTTCACTCTCCCGCTCGTCAACTCGTTTGAGATGCTCTTCGAGAACGGCCGATGCCGTCACCTTTCCCTCGCGAATATCGCGCGCAAGCTGTGCCACCGTGGGGAAAGACACCGTTACTCCGTAAATCCGATGGTCGGAGGCACTCGGAATCGCTTGTCTTCGGCAGCAGGCGCATTGGCCAGTACCTCGTCACGATCGAGTGAAGGAACGACCACGTCTTCGCGAAACACGTTCTTCAAAGGCAACGGTTGTGGCATCGGTGCCACGTCCGCGAGATCGAGTTTGTCGATGTCGCGAAAGTGCTCCAGCATTCCCGAAAGCTGTTCGGTCATTCGAGCCAACTCGTCGGGAGTGAGATCGAGTCGTGCGAGACGAGCCACCTTGGCCACCACTACGTCGTCGATTCGCGCGTTTTCCACGCGCATCAGGCTACTGAGCGTCGTCGAGAATTTGGCCGTGCACTCGAGCGCCACGCAGCTTCACAATGAAGCCGAGTGCGATCGCAAACACCACCACCGAAGTCCATTGATTGAGACGCCATCCACCCACATCTTGAGCAGGATCGATGCGCAATCCCTCGATGAAGAACCTCATCAGGGTGTAACCAGCGCCGTACCAAGCGAACAGTGCTCCATCGCGTAGCGGCTTGCGAAGATCAAACGCAATCAAAGCAAATCCCAGGAGTGCGCATCCGATCGACTCGTAGAGGAACGTTGGATGGAACAGGGTTCCCGAGACATACCCATCGGGCAAATGACGGTCATCGATCTCCAGACCCCAGGGCAACGTCGTCGGTTTACCAAACAACTCTTGGTTGAACCAGTTACCCCACCGACCTATCGCCTGAGCGAATGCAAGTGCGGGTGCAACACAGGTGAGTGCCGCCGCCATCGCGATACCTCGTCGTTTGGCGACGACGACTCCGACCGCCACACCAAGTGCGATACCGCCCCAGATGCCAAGGCCACCCTTCCAGATTTCGATCGCCTTGAGTGGATCGTCTTCGAATCGATTCCAATCGGTGATCACGTGATAGAGCCGCCCTCCGATGACTCCGGCCGGTACAGCCCACAAAGCGATAGTCGACGCATCGTCGCGAGTACCCACACCACGGCGCTCCAAACGTCGCCCAAAAATCATCACTGCAACTACGACGCCGATGGCGATCATCGCGCCATATGCGTTCAAACGAAGAGGCCCTATCGAAAGAGAGCCGCTGGATGGGCTAGGCAACGAAGCGAGCAATGCAATGGAATGCGACATGCGCAATCGAACGCTAGTTGAGGAAACGAGGGCATTCCCGTCGCGATGGTTGAATGAACCCATGGATCGGCGCAGCGTGGATTCCTCCGCATTCACGGCACTTGCACCGCTGGCAGTGTTGCTCCCACCGTGGATCGTGGCGATCTTCGTGTTGTGGATCCCTCTGGGCATCGCCACACCAGTCGATTTCCTCGCTTTCGCCATCGTCGCACTCCTGGGTGGCGTGGTGTTGTTCCTGCGCCCCGTACAACGCATCGTTTTCGTTCGTCTTCTTGGCGCTCGAACGCCAACCCCGAATGAACTCGAGCGTCTGGAGCCAGCGTGGCGCGAGGTCGCAAAAGTTAACGGATTCGATCCCGGCAGGTTTGTCTTGGCAGTTGTCGATGCCGATGACCTCAACGCCTTTGCTTGTGGAGGACATTTGCTCGTCGTGTCGTCGTTTGCGGTGGATCACCTCACCGACGACGAACTCACCGGTGTGCTTGCCCACGAACTGAGTCATCATCTCGGTGGTCATACGGTGGCACTCACCATTGCGCAATGGATGAGTCTCCCTGTTCTCGGTGTTGCACGACTGGGAATACATCTGCGCAACTTGAGTGACCGCGCTACCTCGAGGTTCGGCGCACGCTCAACGCTCTTGCGCATCGCCGGAGTAGCATTCACCTTGGTTTTGACCGGTGCATCACGTCTGTTGTTGCTCGGACTTCTGCTCGCACAAATGCTCGGCAACTTCGTCGGACGCGGCAGTGAGTACCACGCGGATCGCCGTGCTTACGAGATGGGATTCGGGCGCGAGTTGTTGAACGCGTTGCGTCATGTCAGCGACAAGCAGGGACGAGTTGAAACACATGCCGGCATGGTGGTGATGTCGCACCCTCCCGCGCGCACCCGAATCGCACGATTGGAAGCGATGATGCGCGACGGCGCGCGCCCATGAACCGCACTGCGAAGTATCTCGCCTTGGTCGGTGCCGGCGCGCTCGTTGCCGCAAGCATGCCGCCCTGGGGCTTTTGGCCGCTCGCATTCGTCGGAGTCGCGATCTTCGCTCGAGTGAGCGCGTCTTTGGACAATGCGCGAAGTCGTTTCGTTGGCGGATTCCTCTTCGCAATCGCGTGGTTCGCACCCGGGATGGGATGGATGTGGCACCTCACCGCACCGGGGTACGTGATTGCCATCCCCCTCTTTGCGGCCCTCCATGGAGTCGCCACCATGGTCTCGGCTCGCGCGCGACACCTGATGTTTGCCGCACCACTTGCGCATACTCTCGCCGAGGCATTGCGCTTCTCGATGCCGTTCGGCGGTGTACCACTGGCAACACTCGCCATTTCCCAGGCCGATTCGCCGAGCGTGCATCTTGCTGCAATTGGTGGACCGATCCTGTTGTCATGGTTCGTGTTCCAAGTGGGCTTCATCGCGGCTTACCAACTTGGGCTGCGAAGTGTTCGACGATCAATCGTCACGGTTGTCACCATCGTTCTTGTCGTTGTCATTGCGCCGGTGACCGGTGGAGGAAGCAACACGGGTGAAGTGCTCCGTGTTGCTGCGGTGCAAGGAGGCGGCCCCCAAGGAACGCTCGCGATCAACACTCGATCACGTGACGTAGTCGATCGTCATCTCGAAGCCACTCGTTCGATCGACGAATCAATCGAACCGGACTTGGTGATCTGGCCGGAGAACGTGGTCGACGTAGACGAATTCTCGATGAGCACCGAACGCGAGGAGATCGCTGCTGAAGCTGCGCGATTGAACGCTCCCTTCCTCATCGGCATCACGGAGGACGTCGACTCACAAGCCTTTACGAACGCTCAAGTAGTCGTGAATGTAGATGGAACTCTCGGTGATAGATATGACAAGGTTCGCCGAGTTCCCTTTGGCGAGTTTGTCCCGCTCCGCAGTGCGCTCGAGGCGCTTGGTGCTCCCGTCGACAGGATTCCTCGCGATGCTCGCGCCGGAGAGGGGCCGGGGCTGTTGCGTGTCGGCGATTCCGTTTTGGCGGTTGCCATCTCCTGGGAAGTGTTCTTCGCCGGGCGTGCCAATGAGGGTGTCGAGCTGGGTGCCGCGATGCTCGTCAATCCCACGAATGGTTCGAGCTACACCGGAACGATCCTGCAAACACAGCAGATCGCATCGTCCAGATTGCGCGCAGTGGAAACCGGACGTTGGGTGGTGCAAGTTTCACCGACCGGATTTTCTGCCTTCGTTTCACCCGAAGGAGAGGTGTTCGATCGGACGGGAGTCAGCGAACGGCGCGTTATCGTGCGCGAGATCCCCTTGCGTGATGGACGCACGATCTACTCATTCATCGGTGATCAGCCAATCCTGATCACCGCCTCGGCCACCCTGCTTTCCTTGCTCGTGCTCGGAAAGCGCAGAAGGGATGGAAATACCGCTCGGTAGGCTGACCCAACTATGTCGACGCCGTTCGATCCAAACGGCCCGTTGCGCATTGCGTACCTCACCTATCGCGGCAAACCCCATGTCGGTGGACAAGGGGTGTACACCCGCCACCTGACCAAGGCGCTCGTCGATCTCGGGCATCACGTGGAGGTGTTTGGAGGACAGCCGTACCCCGTCCTCGATCCAAGAATCGCACTGCACAAGCTTCCGAGCCTCGACATTTTCAACGACCAATACCCCGGACGATTCCCCGCGTACTGGGAGATCAAGGACCGACCCGCGTTCGTCGAAATGGCCCAGTTCTTGAAGGGCACTTTCGGCGAACCACGGACCTTTTCGTTGCGTGCTCTGCGCGCACTGCGAACCCGTGTGAACGATTTCGATCTCGTTCACGACAACCAATGCCTCGGTTACGGAATCCTCGACATCGAGAAACTCTTTCCCACCATCGTCACCCTCCATCACCCGATCACCAAAGATCGCAAGTTGGAGATGGACCATGCTCCGAACTGGTGGAAGAAGCGTGCAATCGGTCGCTGGTACTCCTTCGTCAAGATGCAAGGCAAAGTGGCGAGCAGGATGCCGCGTGTCGTGGTGGTAAGCGAAAACTCGATCAATGACATTCACCAAGACATGGGTGTGTCGCTTGATCGCATGCGCCTCGTACCAGTGGGCGTCGATCCCGACCTCTTCACCCCACTGCCAAGCATCATTCGCAAGCCTGGCCACTTGATAACTACTGCATCTGCAGACGTTGCATTGAAAGGTCTCTCGTACCTCTTGGAAGCGATCGCAAAGTTGCGTACCGAACGCGACATCCATCTCACGATCATTGGTAAGCCGCGGGAAGGTGCGAATGCAGACCTGATTCGCAAGCTCAACCTGCAGGACTGCATCACCCATGTCTCGGGCGTGAGCGACGAGCGCATCGTCGAGTTGTACGCGGAGAGCGAACTCGCCGTCGTACCAAGCCTGTACGAGGGCTTCAGCCTTCCCGCTGTCGAGGCAATGGCAACCGGCATCTGTCTCGTCGCCACAACTGGTGGCGCACTACCCGAAGTGACCGGTCGTGACAATGACACCGTGTTGTCGTGCGCTCCCGGTGATGCCGAGGCACTCGCTGCCACCATTCGGCGAGGTCTCGATAACGCAGAGCTGCGCAATCGAGTTGGCCTCGCTGGTCGCCAACGAGTAATCGAGCGATGGAGCTGGCGTTACTGCGCATCATTGACCGTGGACCAGTACCGCGAGGTACTCGCCATGCCCCACAACCAGGAAAAGCTTCGTCGCAGGAGCGCCCACTGATGTTGACGGTGCGCTTCGAACAACTGCCGATCGGCGAAGGAACACTGTTTCTGGATGCGGGAGCCGGATTCGGCCGCCATGCATACGAAGCAGCACGACGTGGCGCACGTGTGGTTGCCCTCGACTACGCGGAAGCGGAGACCACCACCACTCGCGCAACCTTCGCTGCCATGTTCGAGGCGGGAGAGATCACGGCCGATCAACTCGCTGGCGTAATGCGGGGCGATGCCACACGCTTGCCGTTTCGCGACGGCTCATTCGACGTCATCGTCACCTCGGAAGTGTTGGAGCACATCCAGAACGATGTGGCAGCACTCGCCGAACTGAGTCGTGTGCTCAAGCCTGGAGGAACCTTTGCCGCCACGGTTCCGTCGTGGTTCCCCGAGAAAATCAATTGGATGCTTTCTGACGAATACCACGCGCCATTCGTCGAGGGTGGTCATGTGCGCATCTACTCGGCAACCGAATTGAGAGCAAAAGTTCGCGCAGCTGGACTTGCCGTTATTGGAAGTCACCGATCGCATGGTCTGCATTCGCCGTATTGGTGGTTGCGATGTGCCGTCGGGCCAACCCGTGAGGGTCACCCGCTCGTGGCGCGCTACAAGAAATTGTTGGAGTGGGACATCATCAAGCGTCCAGTCATCACCCGCGTTCTTGAAAAAGTGCTTGCTCCAGCAATTGGCAAGAGCTACGTGCTGTATGCACATAAACCGCACGAATCGATCAAGCGATGACGATCGACGATCAACGACTCGACGGGATTCTGACGACAAGTGAATTGATGGCGACTGCCAAGTGGATCGCCTCTCTCCAACAGCCGAGCGGAATGATCATGTGGTTTCCAGGTGGCCATTGCGACCCGTGGAATCACGTGGAAACGGCGATGGCGCTCGACGTCATGGGAATGCACGAACATGCACGCCGGGCCTACCAGTGGCTTGCCAACATTCAACGTTCAGACGGCTCGTGGCACAACTATTACTTCGCCGACGGATCGGTGAAGGAGCACAAGCTCGACACCAATGTCTGCGCATACATCGCTACCGGCGTGTGGCACCACTGGCTCTGCACGGAAGATCGTGCGTTTATTGCCCAGATGTGGCCGACGGTCAAGAGGTCGCTCGAATGGGTGCTCTCGATGCGTAAGTCGAATGGCACCGTCCTGTGGGCCCGCGAAGTGGACTCCATGCCGTGGGACTACGCGTTGCTCACCGGATCCTCATCCATTCGCCACGCGTTGCACTGCGGGGCCAACATCGCGGCAATCCTCGATGATCATCAGCCCGAGTGGCGAGTTGCGGCAGACACTCTCGACGAGCACATCAATGGTGACCTCGGTGTGTTCGAGCCCAAGGAACGTTGGGCGATGGACTGGTACTACCCCGTTCTCTCGGGAGCCTTGATTGGAGTGGACGGGGCGCGCAGGCTCGCCAACCAATGGGACCTCTTTGTCATCGACGGTGTCGGCGTGCGCTGCGTGAATGACGAGGATTGGGTGACTGCGGCAGAAACTGCTGAGTGTTCGTTGTCGCATGCCGCGATTGGTGACTTCGACACGGCGAAAGAACTGCTCGCCTGGACGCGCGCTCACCGCACCGACAACGGTGAATACATAACCGGCATCGTGTACCCGAATCGCGTGGTGTTCCCTGCCGACGAAAAGAGCGCCTACACCGGCGCCGCCGTGATACTCGCAGCCGATGCAATTTCCGGCGGCTCGCCAGCAAGTGAAATCTTCCTGCGGGCTACCGTCGTCGACTGATTATGAACAATCTCGACGACCAGTCTCTCTCCCTTCTCTTTACCGACGCCCACACGGCACACGACTTCACGGGCGAACCACTTCCCGAGACGGAACTTCGTCGTCTGCACGATCTCGTGAAGATGGCCCCCACATCGTTGAACTCTCAACCAATGCGCGTGGTCTATGCGCAGAGTCCCGATGCCCGAAAGCGATTGATCGGACACCTGAGCGAAGGAAACAAGGCGAAGACTTCGAGTGCGCCCACGGTCGCAATTCTGTGTTTCGACGGTGAATTCCACGAATGGTTCCCCACGGTGTTACCGCACTTCGCAGCCGCACGCGATTTGTTCGCCGACGAGACGCCCCGCCATGCCTTTGCATTGGGTCAGGCCTGGTTGCAGGCCGGTTACTACATCCTTGCTGCACGCTCACTTGGCTACGTCGTCGGCCCGATGACCGGATTCAACTCGGCCGGTGTGGATGGCGATCTACTCGCGGGCACCACACTCAAGTCGTTCTGCGTGGTCAACATCGGCCAACCAGGAGAAAATGCCTACAAACCGCGCAACCCTCGCGTCGAGTTCTCCGATGCGGTGACGATCCTCTGAAGTTCAGGATTTGCGCAAGACGCGCAATGAGCCGATCCGCGAAATCTCGCTGAAGCCTGCCGATATCGCAGGCAAATAGATCTCCTCGAACGGCGCTTGACCACCGTCACGCTCGTCTTCGAACACATCGTGGATTGCCAAGGTGGCACCACTCGTAAGTAGCGGTGACCACGACGTCCAGTCCGTTCTTGCCACCTCACGACCGTGACCACCATCGATGAACACAAATGAGATCGGTTGAACCCATGAGGAAGCTGCGGAACTCGACTCGGCAACGACGGGACGCACCACATCGTTTAATCCCGCCCGATCGAGGGTGGCGAGGAAATGCGGCAACGTGTTCAGTCGTCCCGTCGCGGGGTCGACCAGCGACTCATCGTGCCACTCCCACCCAGGCTGGTTTTCTTCCGAACCGCCGTGGTGATCGACTGCATGAAGCTTCACGCCACTCATGCGAGCAGCAGCGCCGAGCCACACCGTGCTTCTCCCGCAATACGAGCCAATTTCGACGAAATCAGCAGCGGTCACCACACGCGATGCATCGATCGCAGCTGCAAACAGCGCGTCACCCTCATCCTCAGGCATGAAACCCTTCGTCGACAGCGCAATCTGCTTCAACTCGTACGGCATCGACATGGTCATCCCGATCGACGCTACAGCCGTAGTTTTTGCCGTTCCTGATGGCAGCATTAAAGGCGTGCCAAGCCCCCTCGATGATCTCGTAACACTCCTCGATCTCGAATTGATCGAGGTCAACATCTTCCGTGGCCAATCTCCCATGGAGAACAGACAGCGGATCTATGGCGGACAAGTAGCGGGGCAGGCGCTCGTCGCCGCCTCTCGCACGATCGACGAACAAGATCGTCATGTGCATTCGCTGCACGCGTACTTCCTTCGTCCCGGAGCACCAGGTGTGCCCGTCGTCTACGAGGTCGACCGCATTCGCGACGGCAAGAGTTTCTCCACACGCCGGGTGGTGGCGATTCAAAACGGCAAACCGATCTTCAACTTGCACGCTTCGTTCCAGAAACGAGAAGAGGGGCTCGAATATCAAATCGACATGGTTTCCGACACTCCCGATCCGGAAGACCTTCCCGACTTTCATTCGCGAATGGCCCCCTACAAGGAAAAGCTCGGCGAGTGGTATGACCGACCGCGACCGATCGACCAGCGTTACGTAGACGGCGACCCCATGACTCGTGCCAACAATCCGTTGCCAGGCCAGCGCGTGTGGTTTCGCGCGGACGGCACTCTTCCCGACGATGAAGTACTGCACGCCTGCATCGTCACGTATGCCAGCGACTCATCGTTACTCGACACCGCATTGTTGCCTCACGGTCGCGGATGGATGGATGGCACGGTGCAAATGGCATCGCTCGATCACGCAATGTGGTTCCACCGAAAGTTCCGTGCAGACGAGTGGTTGCTTTACCAGCAGAAGTCGATCAGCACCTCTGGCTCACGAGGTCTTGCAGAAGGTCACATCTTCACGCAAGACGGAAGACTTGCGGTCACGGTCGTACAAGAAGGACTGACTCGCCTGATGAGTTAGCCGCGACGAGCGGCTCGTGTTACAGCCGCGTTAGCGGCGAGAGTCCATGAACATGCCCTTCAAGGCTTGATAGTTCTCGATGCAGTGACCTGCGCCGAGAACAACGGCCTCGAGGGGTTGTTCGGACATCACAACCGGCACCTGCGTGTCGCGCTCGAGTCGCTGAGCAAGGCCCCGCAGCATCGAGCCACCACCCACGAGATACATGCCACGAGTGAGGAAGTCTTGCGACAATTCGGGTGGCGCGACAGCGAGGCAGCGCATCACCGACTTGACCATTTGGGTCACCACCTCATCGATGGCTTCGCGTACTTCGGCCGCTGTCAACACCACCGTCTTCGGGAGACCTGTGACGAGGTCGCGGCCTTTCACTTCGGCATCGCAATCTTCGGGTGTGGGCATCGCGCTACCGATCGAAATCTTGATCTGCTCCGCGGTGCGCTCGCCGATCGCCAAGCCATGAGCCTTGCGAACATGCGCCTGGATCGCTGCATCAATGTCGAAACTTCCCACGCGAACTGCTTCAAGAGCAACGATGCCACCAAGACTGATCACGGCGGTCTCGGTGGTCCCACCACCAATATCAATGACCATGTTGCCCACTGGCTCATTGATCGGAAGATCTGCACCAATGGCCGCCGCCATCGGCTGTTCCAACAACTGAGCGTCGGCAGCACCAGCCTTACGCGTTGCGTCCGTCACTGCGCGACGCTCCACTTCCGTGATCGCCGATGGCACGCAGATCAATACCTTCGGTCGGGAGAATCGCGATACACCGGCACGCTGGAGCAACAGACGGATCATTTTCTCCGTGATTTCGAAGTCGGTGATTGCGCCACCACGCAATGGTCGCACTGCAACGATGTTGCCTGGCGTTCGACCGATCATGTCCCAGGCCTCTCGTCCCGTGGCGAGCACTTCGCCAGTAGTGCGATTGACCGCGATCACCGAAGGCTCGTCGATGACAATTCCTCTTCCCTCCATGTAGACGAGAGTGTTCGCCGTACCGAGGTCGATCGCCAGGTCGCGAGCCATGGTTTAGCTGTTCTCGCGAATGCGGTTCTTGGATTCCTGCAAACGCTGGCGTAGATGGGCGCGCGAGTCATCCGACAACGCATTCAGGTGGCGCTGAAACGCGACCATACCGTTGTCCCGCGACTCTCGACGTGACTCTTGCAACATCAGATATGCCAGAGCGAGCGCAGACGCAACAGATATTCCCGCAAACAAAAACGTGAGTGGCGAGTACGCGATCATCGCGTCGCTCGCTCGGCAACGAACGTCGAAAGATCAGTGACGTGTTGCGCGGTCTTCGCCCAATCGTCGCCACCCTTCCATGTCTCGCGTTTCCAAATCGGTGCAGTTGCTTTCAACGCATCAATTCCGAATCGCGCTGCTTCGAATGCCTCCGGCCGGTGCGGAGCAGACACCACGACCAACACCGAGGATTCACCAACGGGAACATTGCCTACTCGGTGAATGAGGGCTACCCGACGCACTGTTTCCCACTTCTTGCGCATCTCGGAGACCACCTCGCGCAAAGCAGGAACAACCGCTTCCTCGTAGGCCTCGTAGGCCAACGTCTCCACGCCTTCGCGACCCTCCGAATGATCCCGAGCCGTGCCGGAAAACATCACGACGGCACCACTGGAGGGCACGACCGCCCAGTCATAGGTTTCGCCCGCCCTAAGCGGCTGGTCTGTCAACTCGATCAAGGTGTCCCCACCATCGATCAGTTGGCGTGCATTCACGACCTCAGCGTATCCGAGTGGCTCGACACCACTGTGAAAAGCACCGTGACTAACCTGCCAACGATGTCCGCGAACGAGAATGACGATTCGTCCGGCGAAATATTCTTCAATCCGCCCCTGCCGATGTACGAACGTTCATGGCGACATCCGAGCGAAATAGCCGCTCAGACCAAGACCGAAACGATTGGTCAGCGCACCATGCGCAAAGTGGCGATGACTACCGCCGCAATGAGTCTCGTCATGTCCGTGGTTCTGGTGGCAGTGTTGCTCCCCGCCCGACCCAGTCGCGAGCCGGCCACCACCACTGCTGACGCATCTCTCACCACTGCAGGGCGTGCGCTCGACCTGCCAAGTGAGGCATCTAAGTTCGGCTATCTCGAAGGAACCGAAGTTGCGGTTGCGGCGATGTCATCATCGGGATTCCTCGTCACCTCGCTTACGAATCCTGTCAACGGCGAAGCGGTGAAAATTCTTGCAGTCGACAACACCCGGGTGACCGCGATCGTGGTGGACCATGAACACGACCTTGGCATCACCTGGCTGCATGTCATAGACGAGACATCCGGGGAATACGTTCCACTTGGTCCGCCACTCAATATTCCCAACAAGCAGATCGTGTCGTTCTCCCGCGGAAGTCGAGTGTGGGTGCAAACCACTCCCTCTCAAGTTCAAGAAGCTGAGGTGGGGATCTCGAGTGACGCCAATCAGCAACTCGTGCCGATCGATCCGAATTCAAAACCTCAATCGATCGACCGCGGCCCAGCGTTCGATGACGGAGGGAACTTCATTGGTTGGTGCGTCAAGCGCGACGGGAGTACGTGGATGGTTCCGCTCGCCGTGCTCGAAGAACGACTCCTTAGGCTTGAGTCCGGTGTCGAATAGCCCGGACGAAAACCCCTTTGGCGGAATGCCATTCTTCGGCGATCTGGCCAAAGCGATGGCCTCCCAGGGGCCACTTCAATGGGACGTTGCTCGACAAGTGGCAATGATGACAGCCACGCATGGCTCGAACACCGAGGCCAATGTCGATCCGGCTTCCCGAATCTCCGTCGAACGACTGGCTCCCATTGCAGAAATGCATGTGCGAGAAAGCACGGGCATCGATCTCGGCACAACTAATTCAGTACAGGTCGTCAATCGTTCGATGTGGACCCACCTTGCTCTCGAGGCCTACAAGCCGATGTTTCAGAATCTCGCCACTTCGCTCTCCTCGGCACCAGCAACGAACGAACCAAGCGACGACCCGATGGCCAACATGCTCGAGTCGCTGAACAAGATGATCGCTCCCGCGATGATGGGAATGTCGGTTGGCACCATGGTGGGCCAACTGTCGCTTCGTGCATTCGGACAGTACGACTTGCCCGTGCCGCGAGATCCAAACAAGGGAGTCATGCTCGTCGCACCAAATGTCGAAGGGTTTGCATCTGATTGGAGCATCGTTGCCGACGACATGCGAATGTGGGTGCTCATCCACGAGTTCACTTCGCACTCGATCCTTTCTCGTGACGTGGTTCGAGCCGCACTCACCGAGGCACTCGGGGGTTACATCTCTGGCTTCCGACCCAATCCCGACGCGCTCATGGATCGACTCAGCAGCGTGGAACTCGGTACCGACGACCCGATGAAGGCGATGCAGAAGTTCCTCACCGACCCGTCGATCCTGCTCGGTGCAGTGCGCTCACCTGCGCAGGAGCACCTCGCACCCGAACTTGACGCAATCGTCGCAGCAATCGTCGGCTACGTGGATCATCATGTCGATCGCGTCACCGAGAAACTGTTGGGCTCCGACTCGCGAATCGCCGAGGCAGTTCGACGCCGACGCGTGGAAGCAAGCCCACAAGACACCTTCGTCGAGCAGCTACTCGGACTCAAACTGTCGAACTCCCAGGTGCAGCGTGGCACGGACTTTGTCGGCGGTGTCGTAGAGCGTGCAGGAGTGACCGCACTGGCTCAACTGTTCGCTCGCCCCGGCAACTTGCCTACGCCGAATGAGCTTGTGGCTCCCGGTTTATGGCTCGCGCGTCTAGACGTTCAGTGATTCACGACGAATACAAGTAGTAGGCGGCGGCGAGTCCCGTTGCCATACCTACGAGCATGAAACCAACTTGGTCAGACGGGGAGATGATCACCGCCAGTAACCCCGCCGCGACCCAGGCCAGCTGATTACGTGTTTCAAATCGCGTGAAAGCTCGTGCCCGATTGGCATCCGGAGCACTCACTTGGACGATCGACTCAAACGCCAGCTTGCCGGTGGCAGCCATCGCATTCACCACACCCACGATCACTATTCCCCACGTAACCCCGCCAAAGAAGCCTGCAATCAAAGCAGTCACTGAAACCACCACGAGCGACGCGTCGAGGATCGTACGTTCGCTCATTCTTCTGCGGAGCAACGGTCCGATCGAGTTGGCAAGAAAAATCGAAATGGAAAGCACCGCAACTGCAAGACCAAACCATGCCGTGCCTGCCTTTTGATCGCGAAACCAAAACGCCAGGTGGAAGAACACGAAACCTACCGAGGCACGCAGTACGAGCATCGAAAAGGCAGCCCAGCGGACTTCAGGCTGGTGCAGCTCCCGCAACTCCTCATTGCTCGCGGGCTGAGCAGCTGCAGCAACCTTCTTCGGCAGTGCCAGCGCGGCGGTGGCTGCGAGCGCAAAGCACAATGCAGAAAGTCCGAGCGACCAACGTGAGTCGATCAGTTGCAGCAGCGCTGCTGGTCCTCCGGCGAGGAATCCCACCACACCGCCCAGTCGGCCGAGCTTGCCGTTTGCAGAAACAAGCTCTTCGTCACCATCAACCACGGTGGGAACGATTGCGGAACGAGAAACTACGTACACCTTCGCAAGAACCAAGGAGGCAAACGCAAGTGGAAAGAGCGCTAGTGAGTCGAGATAACGCATCATCCCGAGCAGGATCAATGCGCGTAGTGCCCCCACTCCACTCACCGTCAGTCTTCTTCCTCCAGGAAGTCGATCGATGAACGGACCGATCAATGGTGCGAGAACTGCGAACGGGGCAAGACTGATCGCGAGGAACAACAGCACCTGTGAACGAGCAGCATCCGGGCTGATCGACAGAAACAGCGAGTCTGCGAGCGAAACCGCCAGTGCCGCCTCACCCGCAACCATGAAGCCGTGCACGCGCGACAAACGCGTGAGTGGTGAAACCGGAGGAAGTCCTGAACTGCGATTGACTATCGCGTCAGTTTTTCATACTTGTAGCCGAGACCTCGGATGGTCACGATGTTCACCGGGTTTGCGGGATCGCTCTCCACCTTGGACCGAAGTCGCTTGATGTGGACGTCGAGAGTCTTGGTGTCACCGAAGTAGTCCGAGCCCCACACACGATCGATGAGGTTCTCTCTCGTCATCACCTTGCCGGCATTGGCCATGAGCACGTACAGGAGTTCGAATTCTTTGAGGGGCAGTTTCACCACTTCATCGCGGATGGTCACGACATGTCGCTCGGGATCGATGGACACGTCACCCACCCAGATTGCGCCGAAGCCGACGTCGTCGATCTCGGTCTGAGTGAGCGTGCTACGCCGCATCACGGCACGCATTCTCGCCACCAGTTCCCGCAGTCGGTACGGCTTGACGATGTAGTCGTCTGCTCCGACTTCGAGCCCCACCACCGCATCTACCTCCGACCCTTTTGCAGAAACGATGATGATCGGGACTTGGCTCTTCTTGCGAACTTCCCGACACACGTCGGTGCCGGAAACCTTCGGGAGCATCACGTCGAGCAACATGATGTCGGGGTCTACAACGTCGAATTTCGACAACGCCTCGGCACCGTCGCGGGCCACGACGACCTCGAAACCCTCGCGGGCAAGACCCACCTGCAGGGCCTCGATGAAGGCTTCCTCATCCTCCACCAACATGACCCTTGGCGACACTCTGCTCATCGCGCTCCTCCCCTCGGCAGGGTGATCGTGAATGTCGAACCCTGCCCTTCCGTCGACCTGACCACAATCGAACCTCCGTTGTTCTCCACCGCATGCTTGGCGATCGCAAGACCGAGTCCCGTACCACCGGTTGCGCGACTGCGTGCGCGATCGACTCGATAGAAGCGCTCGAAGATCCGCTCGAGATCACCTTGCGCAATGCCGATACCCTCGTCCGAAATCTCGATCTTCACCGAGTTTCCGTTGCTCAACCGAATCTTCACGGTGTCGCCTCGTTCGCTGTACTTGATCGCGTTTTCCACCAGATTCGAGACTGCCGAGAGCATCTGAGTCCGATCGATGCGAATCGGATCGAGGCGAAGTGTCTCCACCTCGAGGTGGATTCCGGCTCCATCTGCGTTCAAACGTTGCAACGAGACAGCTTCGTTGACGATCGTCGCCACATCCACTTCTTCGAACCGAACATCTGCGCGTGATTCGATGCGCGAAAGATCGAGTAGGTCGTCGATCACTGCCGACATGCGCTGCGCCTCCGACGCCACCCGCTCGGCGAGCCGCGCAACCACCTCGTGGTCGGTCTCCCCGATCATTGAGTCGCTCAGCGCCGCCATGCCGCCGAGAGGCGTCTTCAACTCGTGACTCAGGTTGGCGACGAAATCCCGTCGCATCGACTCGAGTCGCTCCCTCGTGGTCACATCGTCCGCAAAGACCACCACCTCGCCGGAAGCCAACCGCGACGCCATCAGTGCGTAGTTGCGCGCGGGCGGCCCGGCAACGGCGAGCTGGGATTCGTTGGTCGTTCCCGCTGGCGTGCTCGCCGCCAGTCGCTCGACCGCATCCTCTACCAAGGCGTCGATGTGACGCACGCCGGACATCGAGTTGGCAGATGCATTCTTCGCAATCGTCTCACCGCTGGCACCGATCAGCGTCACACCGATCGGCAACTGGTCGATCAACGACTGGAACCGAGCTGACGACGAGGCGGCATCGGTGCCGGCAACGGCAGCATTCCCCGCTTCAGCAGAGCGAGAATTCTGTCCGGCACGCTTGCCGAGGGTACGTCCCACCAGGAATGCAACGATCCCCACTACGACAATCGATAGCCACGCTCCCGCAGTCACTGGTCGTATCGATCAGGCGTTTTCGTCGGATTCCTGCTTGGCGTTGAACCGAGCTGCACCCTTCAGTTCCGGCATCCAACCGGTGAGCAGGAAGCGTGTGCGATCACCCACGTTCACTGCGTGATCGCCGATTCGCTCGTAGAAGCGGGCCACGACCGCGAGTTGTACCGCAACTTGGAGGTCGATCCTTTCCCGCGAATGACTCTCGAAGATCTCCTGCACGAACTGTCGCTGCAATCCGTCCAGAAACGAATCCATGTCATCGATCGCGGCAGCCTTTGCAGCGTCGTTCGATTCAAAAGCCTCCATTGCTGCCACGTACAACTGCTGAGCCTGATCGCTCATCTTGCTGATCAAGCCACGCAGAACGGGGTCAATGTTGTGGCCGTAGATTCGGCGAGCGGCCTTGCAGATGTTCACCGTCAGGTCGGCCGAGCGCTCCAACTCGCCCGTGATCTTGATGATCGCCACCAGTTGGCGAAGATCGCCGGCTACAGGCGCCTGCAGCGCAAGCATCTGAAAGCAACGGTCCTCGACGTCCACCGCACGGGCGTCAATTTCGTCGTCCGCCTGGACCATCAGGTCGGCACCTTCCAGGTCTCCTGCCAACAACACCTGCGTGGCACGTGGGATCTTCTCGATCACCTGAGCACCCATGCGCACGACATCAGTGCGCAACGCCTCGAGTTCCTGATGGAACGTCCGTCGTAGCTCTTCCACTGTTCACACCCCTTTCAGCCCCGAAAATACGAGCGTTACCGTATCTTCTTTCGGTGAGCGGAACCCTAACGACAGGTAACGGCTCTATGAACGGGCATCTAGTCAGCGAACTTGCGTGGAGTACACCCAGCGATGCAACTGCTCCTGAGCATCGCCAAGCGTTGCGAAGTCGCCTTCACGGGTCCACACGTTGTCGGCATGGAGTTCAAAACGCGTGACATCGTCGGCCATCAGGAAGCCGAGCACCTTGTCCAACCAGGCGCGATGCTTCGGGTGCGTGAGGGGTACGAGCACTTCGACGCGGCCATCAAGGTTGCGTCCCATCATGTCGGCCGACCCGATGAGATACAGGGGCTCACCCGATTCTTGACCGTGTTCGAAGCGGTACAGCCGCGAATGCTCGAGGTATCTACCGAGGATCGAGCGCACGCGAATGTTCGATGACATCCCCTCGACGCCCGGCCGCAAACAACAGATTCCACGAATGACCAAGTCGACTCGCGCTCCCGCCTCACTAGCCCGATACAGCGCTTCGATGACATCGGGATCGGAGATCGAGTTCAACTTCATCACTATTCGGCCATCGGTGCCAAAAGAAGCCTCTCGATCGATCAACTCGATCAC
Source organism: Ilumatobacteraceae bacterium (assembly GCA_017856375.1). GTDB lineage: Bacteria > Actinomycetota > Acidimicrobiia > Acidimicrobiales > Ilumatobacteraceae > UBA3006. The sequence continues at coordinate 25,496 of JAFMFC010000008.1, forward strand.
TCGGGGTCGCAATTGGTGTGGCGCCACTATCAAGGTGCGGTACTGCGGTTCGCGGGCATACCCGGTGAGGAAGTTGAAAAGGTCGGTCGCATCAGCTCCGATCTCCTCCTCGCAGGTGAAGTATCCGACGTCTTCGTACACCCGCGCCGTCACTGCGTTGTAGTTGCCTGTGCCGATGTGTACGTAGCGACGAACGCGATCGTCATCCTGGCGGACGACGAGAACGCACTTCGCGTGAGTCTTCAATCCGACGAGGCCGTACGTCACGTGCACTCCCGCGTATTCCAGTTCCTTCGCCCACGAAACATTGCGCGCTTCGTCGAAGCGAGCCTTCAACTCGAGCACCGCCGCCACTTGCTTTCCCGCCTCAGCAGCCTTGATCAGGTGTCGGGCAATCGATGAGTCGCCCGAGGTGCGATACAGCGTCATCTTGATCGACTGCACCCTCGGGTCCCTTGCGGCCTGCTCGACGAATTCCTCGACGGATGACGAGAACGACTCGTTCGGGTGATGGACGAGGAGCTGACGTTCCCTAATCACGTCGAAAAACGACTGCCCTGTCTCCTCAGCCGCAGAAAGACGCCCCGCCACCACGCGCTTCCAGGGAACAAACTTCAGGGCAGGTAGATCGAGGGAACTCAACTGGCTGAGGGATGTGGTATCGATGAACGAACGATGTCGATACACGTCTTCACTCGCAAGATCGAGCTCTTCAAGCAACAGCTCGAGCATCGACCGCGGCATGTCATCGTGCACCTCAAGACGCACTGCCTTGCCGAATCGCCGGCGCCGGAGCTCGGATTCCACCGCTGCAAGCAAGTCCTCCGCATCTTCGTCGTCCACCGCCAAGTCGGCATTTCGCGTGACTCGGAAAAGATGGATTTCCTCGATCTCCATCCCGGGAAACAGCGCCCCAAGGTGTGCCCCAATCACGTCTTCGAGCAGCACGAACGTGTTCGACCCACCGACACTCACGAAGCGAGGCAGGTTCGGTGGCAACTTCACACGCGCGAAGCGATGCTCGCCGGATTCGGGGTCTCTCACCTGCAACGCGAGACTCAGTGCAAGGTTGGAGATGTACGGAAATGGGTGGGCAGGATCGACCGCCAGCGGCGTTAGTACTGGAAAGATGCGCAAGTCGAAGAGCTCGCGCAACTCGGCTTGCTCGCTGTCGTTCAATTCGTGAATCTTCTTGATTCGAATCCCCTGCTCTTCGAGCATTGGGAGTAACTGTTCGAGCAGGATTGCCTCTTTTTCGGCAATCAGATGCTGTGCGTGCTCACCGACGTCCTTCAACTGTCGACGAGGAGAGCGACCATCAGGAGTCGGCGTGGTGATTTCACCTTCGATTTGATCCTTCAACGCAGCAACACGTATTTGGAAGAACTCGTCCAAGTTGCTCGAGAAGATAGAGACGAAGCGCAGACGCTCAAGTAACGGAACGCCAGGGTCTGTTGCCAGCGTGAGCACGCGAGCGTTGAAGTCCAACCAACTCAGTTCGCGATTGATGAATCGAGTGTCGATGTCTTGATGGTAGGGATCTACGACTAACGACATCGTCTGCCGAAGCAAACGTCGCCAAACGCTCATCGAAAATTCATCCCTGCGTCACCATTGACGCGACTCGATGTCGTCAGGTTGTCTCGACGGGATACCCAAGATCCCATTCGACGCTGATGAGCTCGCGCTCGGCATCGCGGTTTACGCGCTCCTGGTTGCGGCGGAACTGTGGGTCATTGCGGGGCAGCAACACCAGGCGGGCAAGCACGCGAGCGCGGAACTCCTCGAGGAGGTTTGGATCGCCGTAATCGCTGTAGACCTCCCAGTGTGGGGAGACCGGGCCGAGATACACGATTCGTGCGTGGCCACGCGGCGGTTCGTTCGTCAGGACTGCATCAGACACTCGGTCAGGCTACCGCCGAAGGCCTGGGATAAGGTGAGGCCACCCCCATGGATTCCGAAACGAAATCCACCGAATGGATGGCACGCGGCAACTGCCGCAACTTTCCGCCCGCCACCTTCTTTCCAAGCGACGGCGCGGGCGTCGAGCGAGCGCGTGCGATTTGCGCCAACTGCACCGTAATTTCCGAGTGCCTCGAGTACGCGTTGACTGAACACATCGACCATGGTGTGTGGGGCGGTTGTTCCGAGCGCGAACGGCGCCGAATTGCCAAGAGTCGTCGTCTCGAGGTGCGCAGCGCCTCGCAGTAATCTCACCCCGTGGCCACGGGCTCGGACAAGGTGATCGCCGCTCTCGACATCGGCACGAACTCATTCCACATGGTCGTTGCGCGGGCACTGGACGAGGGATTCGAGGTCATCACCCGGGAGAAAGAAACCGTTCGCCTCGGTCGCGGAGCTGATGAAATGCGGATGCTCGCTCCCGACGCAATTGACCGTGGAATCGCCTGCCTCACCCGTATGCGTCAGGTTGCAGACTCCCATGACGCCGAAATTCGAGCCGTCGCGACAAGTGCAGTTCGCGAGGCCAGGAACAGAGATGAATTCATCAAGCGCGCAAGGCGCGAGGCAGGAATCGACGTTCGGGTGATTTCCGGCGTGGAAGAGGCACGACTCATTCACCTCGGTGCGCTACACGGTGTCGGGATCGAGGATCAAGCGATGTTTCTGTGTGACATCGGCGGCGGCTCAACCGAGATCGTGGTGGGCACAGATGACGAGGAGCTTCTCGCACGCAGCTTCAAGATCGGCGCAGTACGTCTTACCGATCGCTTCTTCACGAGTGAGACGCTCCACCCCGGCGCAGTCAGCAGTTGCCGCACCTTCGTTCGCTCCGCGTTCATGAACATCCGCACCGAGGTGGCCGACTTGGGATTTGAGTTTGCGGTTGCCTCTTCGGGAACTGCCGAGACCGTCGCTCGAATGATCGCCGGCTTCACCAACCAGCCAAAGTCATTCAACAAGTTCGAGATGGCGAGCACTGAGATTTCCCGAGTCGTCGACGAACTTGCAGCGCTGCCCAGTGTCGCCGAACGAGTGACCGCTTTCGGGTTGGAACGCAACCGTGCGGAAATCATCCTCGCCGGGGCGATCATCCTCGAGTCGATTGCGGACGTGTTCGGAATCGAAAAGTTCGTGTTCAGCGATTACGCCTTGCGCGAAGGCCTGCTGATCGACGAATTGCACAAGATGGGTCGGGGGCCTGCCGGCGATGGCGACGCAGCGATGCGCAGCGTTCGACTACTCGCCGAGCGCTGTGACGATCGACCTGATCACTCGGAGCACGTAGCGCGCATCGCGCTCGAGTTGTTCGACCAACTTCACGACGAACTGAAGATGAATATCGATACTCGCAAGTTGCTCGAAGCGGCGGCTCTTCTGGCAAACGTTGGCGTAGTGGTGTCACATTCCAAGCACCACTTGCACTCCTATTACGTGATTCGGAATTCAGAATTGGTGGGGCTTACCGATCGTGAGATCGAACTCATCGCCCAGATCGCTCGCTACCACCGAAAGGGTCTTCCCAAGGTGGAACACGCAGAGTTCGCCGCGCTCTCCTCCGATGATCAACATGTGGTGCGTTCACTCGCCGGGATTCTGCGCGTCGCGATCGGGCTTGATCGCACACAAGATGGTCGGGTCAAGAAAGTGACGACGAAACTGGGCGATGACGGCCTGGAGATCCAATTCACCACAGGCAAATCGAAGGAAGGCGACCTGAACGCCTACGCCGCGACGGAACGTCGCGCCTTACTTGCCGAAGTGCTCAATCGCCGCGTGAAGATCGTCGCGGCCTAGCCGCGGCTCTCGTTACTGCGCGGGCGGTGGCGTTGTTCCGCCACCCTGCTGATCAGAAGACGGGGCGTTCTGCGAGCCCTGTGACTGACCCTTCTTGAACTCTTGCTGCGCCTGGCCGAGATTACGAGCGATCTTCGGCAAACGTGAACCGAACAAGGCAACTGCAATCACCAGAACGACTATCCATTCCCATCCGCTTGGCATGCGGTCAATCTAGCACCCTGCTGGCGGAGTTGGCCCTGGGTGCGATATACCTTTGCGGTGCTTGAGTGCGTCGTGAACATCAGTGAAGGAGCGGACAAAGCCCGCCTCGCGACGCTGGCCGAGAGTGTCGGTGTTGACCTCCTTGATCTCCACAGTGACGCGGATCACAACCGCAGCGTGTTCACACTTGCTGGCGTCGAAGCACCACGGATCCTCGCTCGCACCGCACTCGAACAACTCGACATTTCGGTGCACGAGGGCGTGCACCCTCGAGTCGGCATCGTGGACGTCGTTCCCTTTGTCGCCATCGACCCGAGCACCTACGACGACGCACTTGCTGCGCGCGATGACTTCGCCCGTTTTGCATCCGAGGATCTCGGTGTGCCGTGTTTTCTCTACGGGCCAGAACGAACGCTTCCCTTCATTCGCAAGCACGCCTTCGTCGATCTTCTCCCCGACTTCGGACCAAAGACACCGCATCCCAATGCAGGTGCGATGTGTGTCGGCGCACGACCGATCCTGATCGCCTACAACTTGTGGCTGAAGGACTGCACGCTCGAAGTCGCCAAGCGGATCAGCAAGGAGTTGCGCTCGGATTCGGTTCGGGCGCTCGGTTTACAGGTGGGAAGTCATGCTCAGGTGAGCATGAACCTCATCGCTCCCGACGTTACGGGCCCAGACGCCGTGTATGACTTCGTTGCAGAACGGGCAGACATCGACTTTGCCGAGCTCGTTGGATTGGTGCCGGCGCGAACGCTCGCTCGAATCGATCGAGCACGGTGGGAGCAGCTCGACTTGTCGAGTGACAAGACGATTGAGTCGCGGCTCGCTCGCCGCAACCAGACGCGCCGTTAGGCGCTGGCGATGTTGCGGTTGCTTTGGGCGCGCTGACGGCGCAGCTTGCGACGCTCACGTTCGGAAAGCCCGCCCCAGATACCGAACTTCTCGCCGTTGGCAAGGGCGTACTCAAGGCACTCATCGCGCACGACACAGCCGCGGCACACTTCCTTGGCTTCGCGAGTGGAGGCTCCTCGCTCGGGGAAAAAGAGGTCGGGGTCGACACCCAGGCAGTTGGCTTGGTCTTGCCAAGCGCGATCAGCACTCAGCCCGAGTAGTTCTTCGTCCACCGATTTGTTCCCTCCCTGCCCCGCCGAGTCGCGCACGCGCGCCTACACCGAGGTAATTACAACGGTGTCATTGTGACAAATCCCAACAGAAAATGCAAATAGCGGTCTGGGGGATCAGTCGATCGTCGCATGACGACCCCGACGACCCGAACCCCGGGTCTTCTGTCGCTTGTGCTCGAGGAAGTCCACCAGCACGTAGTCGCCAAGCGTCTCGTGATTCGTAAAGAAAGCTCGGCCACGATTGATTCGCGTCATCTGTTCGACGAATCGTCGCAATCCATTGTCCGCGTCCAGCATGAACGTGTTAATTCGGATTCCAGCCTTGGTACAACGCATCACTTCGCGCAGGGTGAGCTCGACGGTCTCGTAGACCGGTGGGTAGTTGAAGTACACGTCACCCCGCGGGGTGATGTGGGCAGTGGGTTCACCGTCGGTGATCATGATGATCTGCTTAGTACCCGACTCATGCGCCAACATCCGACGGGCCAGCGTGAAGGCGTGATGCATGTTGGTGCCGTAGGCAAAATCCCACGAGGCTTCGGGCAGGGCCTCAGGCTTCAGTTCGCGGGCAGTCTCACCAAAGCCCACCACGCCGAGATAGTCCCGCGGAAACTGACTCGTAATCAAGTGGTGGAGGGCAATTGCCACCTTCTTTGCGGGTAAGAAGTTGTCCCGCATCGGCATCGACATAGACAAGTCCAACATCAACACCGTGCTCGATCTCGTGCTGTGTTCCGTTCGCTCGATCTCGAAGTCTTCGGGTGAAAGGTCAACCGGCACCTTGGCGCCGTTGCGGCGGATTGCATTTCGCAGTGTGCCGTGCAGATCGAGACGGAACGGATCGCCGAACTCGTACGGTCGAGACTCTTCGGCTCGTTCGTGACCGAACCCTGTTTGGTCGATGACGTGTTGCCCCACCATGTCCTTGCGCAATGACCCGAACAGATCCCGCAGCGCGTTTGCCCCAAGTTTTCTGATTGCCCGCGGACTGAGGGTGAGCCGACCTTCCTTGTTGTCGATGAGCCCCGCCTCTTGCATCATCTTGGTGAGCTCAGAGAGCCTCTCGAGCGAATTAGCCGACTCATCGCCGAGCAGGTCACGAACCCGGTCGATGTCCACCTCCGCGAGGCCGGCCGGCGAGGTGGCATTCTTCAACATCGACTCCAATGAGTCGATGTCCTGAATGTCGCGCATCGCCTGCATTGCCTGCTGAAAACCCATCGGAGAAGTTCCCGTGAAGCCTTGCGAGTCGCCCCAACCTGCATCGGGGAACATGCCGCGGAGGTTCTCGCCGAGCCTGCTCATTTGCCAGCGTAAGTCCATGTCCTCGAGCAGCTGATCGGAGAGTTGTTGCAACTGCTCCTGCTGCGCCGGAGTCATCGAATTGAACATCGCTTGAGCTCTCGCCATCCGCTCGGCCATCGCGCGCAGCAACTCATCGAGATCTTGAGGGTTCTCGGGGAAGAAGTCGCCGAACTGCTCCATGAACTCTTCGAACCGCGGATCTTCCCCATTCGCCCGACGTTCGATCATCTCGTTGAGCGCGGCCATCATGTCCTTCATCCGCGCCATCTCTTCCGGGCTCATGTTCTGAATGGCTGATGACATCTGGTCGAGGTGCTGCTGCATCACCTGCTCTCGCAACTTGTCCATCAGTTCTTCGAATCGCCGTTCCGCTTCGCGTGACTGAAAGTCATAGCGCTGCAACTCGGCGACCTTTCCTGCTAGGTCGTCGGGCAACATGTCGAGTCGGAAATTGCGCTCATCGGCAGAATTCTTGGCCGCTTCGGCACGCCGATCATCACCGGATTCCTGGGCCGCACGCAATTGCTTGTCGACTTCAAGTCGCTCTTCATCCACGACATCATTCAGCGCGTCAGCGATTTCTGAGTAAATGCCACCGAGATCGCCGCTCTCGCGAATCTCGTCCCGTCGTTCACGCAACTTGCGCATCATTTCGCGGATGCCCTCGATCCGCTCCCCATCCGCATCCCGCAAACCTTCTTGCATCATCCGACGTAATGCACTCGCGGGATCTCCGTGGTACAGCAGGTCGTCGCCAAGTTGGTCGAACAGGGAATCTGCGTCGAGGTCGAAGCCGCGCTGGGTACCGTCCCACCGGGAATAGGTGAAGCGCTGCCCCATGAGCGCACCATAGTCCGACTACGGAAGCACTCGTCGTGCCGAAAGAACCGTTGGCGAGCCCTATCGGGCGCGATAGACCGCCCGGCCACCCGATTCGTCTTTGTTCAACCGCTTGGAGAGATGCAAACCCTCCAACACGAATTCAGTGGCACTGGCGATCATTGCTGGCGGAGCTTCAGGTCCGACGAGGCGCACCACAACTTCACGAAGAGCCGGTTGCTGCTCCACCAATCGAACGTAATCAGCCGATGTGATGTCGTCACCAGCGTGAGCCACGAGCCCTTCTTCGAAACTCGTCACGACGGCGGGGAGTGATTCGGTTTGGACACTCTGTTTGAACGACTCGAGTACGGCGGAACGAACGACGTTTTGCAGGATCGCCGACTCGCGCCCATCTTCCATCGACTCCACTTCGACCTTGCCAGACATGGATGCAGCGAGAGAGCCCAGATCACTGACACGTGGCGCAACGAACGTCTCACCTACTCGCAATGCCCGTCGCACTGCGTTGGCCGCCAAGATTTCATGATTGCTCACCGAAAGACGCACGCTCACACCGCTGCGCTGGTTGATGTGAGAGCTAGACCGTGCCACTTGGCTCACCGTGGCCACGATTCTCTCCATGAACTCAGGCCAGTGCACGGTGACGCCGTCGATGTTTGAATCACGGGCTTCCCGGCGAACGATTTCGATCTCTGTATCGACCTCGAGCGGATAATGAGTGCGAATCTGGCTACCAAATCGATCTTTAAGTGGAGTGATCAACCGACCGCGATTCGTGTAATCCTCTGGATTGGCGGACGCCACCAACATCACGTCAAGCGGCAATCGAATCTTGTGCCCACGAATTTGCACATCGCGCTCCTCAAGCACATTCAGCAATCCAACCTGGATTCGCTCGGCAAGGTCGGGCAACTCATTGATCGCAAAGATTCCCCGATTTGTGCGTGGTACGAGACCAAAGTGAATGGTCAACTCATCACTCAAGTAACGACCTTCGGCCACGCGAATCGGATCCACTTCACCAATTAAGTCCGCAATCGACGTGTCTGGCGTGGCCAACTTCTCGCCGTAGCGATCGTCTCGATGCACCCAAGCGATCGGTGTGTCATCGACCTTCTCTGCCACCAATCGCCTGGCCATGGCCGACACTGGTTGATATGGGTCATCGTTAATTTCACTGCCTTCGACGATGGGCATCCACTCATCGAGCAAGCCAGTGAGCGAGCGAATCATCCTCGTCTTGGCCTGACCGCGCTCGCCGAGGAAGATCACGTCGTGTCCCGCCAACAGCGAGTTTTCGAGTTGTGGCATGACCGTGTCCTCGTAACCGAGAACACCTTCGAACAATGGCTCACCTGCCGCGATGCGCTTCACTGCATTGCGGCGAATTTCTTCCTTAACTGGCACCGACTGCCAACCCGATTGGCGGAGAGCGCCGAGCGTTTTCGGCAACGTCTGGGTCATGTGCGGAGACTAACCCCGCGCGCCAAGCGAACAACAGTCGGCGATCACATAGCCTCGAACGAATGAACTCGAGTGCTCGTCCAATCGCAGTGGTGACAGGAGCAAACACGGGCATCGGTCGCGCCACGGCGGTCCATCTCGCAAGCAAAGGTTGGCGAACTTTCGCGACAGTTCGCGGCATCAGCAAGGCCGACAAGTTGCTCGCTCACGCGGAGAAGAACGGCGCCAGCGTCGAGATCGTCGAAATGGACATCGCCGAAGACGGGTCGGTACGAGCCGCATTCGACGAAATTCTCCGCATCTGCGGACACGTCGACGTCCTCGTCAACAACGCGGGAATCGGTGGCAACGGCGTGGTGGAAGAAGCATCCGCCCAGCAATACCTCGACGCTTTCAATGTCAATGTGCTGGGTTCGCTGCGTTGCATTAAACGTGTACTGCCGACGATGCGCGAACGACGCAGTGGAACGATTGTCAATGTGACGTCCGTGGTTGGTCGACTTGCCGCAATCGCCCAAGCGCCATATGTCACCTCGAAGTGGGCATTCGAAGGGCTGAGTGAAGAACTCGCGCACGAAGTTGCGCCTTTCGGCATTCGTGTAGCGATCATTGAGCCCGGGATCACGCGTTCCTCGATCTTCGGCAAGAACATCGACGCGCCGAATGATTCCGGCCAATATGACTCGCACTATCGAAGGATGTTTCGGTTCTACGAAGTGGGAGCCAGCCATGCCAGCCCTGCCGAGGACGTAGCCGAGGTGATTCATCACGCCGCTGTTACCGACAACCCGCGTCTTCGCTATGCCTGCTCATGGGGCGGCGAAACAATTACCGCGGGTCGTCAATCAATGAGTGATGAGCAGTGGGTGAAGCTCGGTGCGGCTCTTGACGACGAGGAGTACTACAGCAAATTCGCCCAGTACTTCGGTGTTGATCTCAACAAATGATCCTGCTCTTCAACGTTCGTACCTGACGCGACCCCTTGTCGCCCACTGTGCGACCGTAGGCTGTGGAGCATGACTCAAGCAGCCGCAACGGCCACTGCCGCGAGCAAGATCTACGGCTCCGGCGACAGCGAAGTGAGGGCCTTGGACGGCGTCACCATCGCATTCGAAAAGGGCAAGTTCACCGCGATCATGGGGCCGAGCGGCTCGGGCAAGTCCACCCTCATGCACTGCGTCGCCGGTCTCGACTCACTGACGAGCGGAAGCGTGGCGATTGGCGACACCCAACTCGAGACCCTGAGCGACAAGGAACTCACAACTCTGCGCCGCGAGCAAGTGGGGTTCATCTTTCAGGCTTTCAACTTGATCCCCACGCTGAATGCACTGGAAAACATCATGTTGCCCCTTTCGCTCGGCGGACAAGAGGGTGACATGCAGTGGATTAACACGGTGATCGACACGATCGGGCTCCGCGATCGACTTGAACATCGACCGAGCGAACTGTCTGGTGGTCAGCAGCAACGTGTCGCAGTTGCTCGTGCTCTCGCCAGCAAACCTTCCGTGATCTTCGCCGACGAACCGACCGGAAACTTGGACTCCAAGACTGGCGGCGAGGTGCTGGGATTCATGCGCCGCGCGGTGAGCGATCTCGGTCAGACCATCGTCATGGTGACGCACGACGCCAACGCCGCTTCCTACTCAGATCGCATCGTGTTCCTCAAGGACGGCAAGATCGCTGGAGAGATGACTGAGCCGAACCCCGAGAAGGTGCTCGACTACCTGAAGCACCTCGGCGAGTAAATGTTCTCTCTCTCGCTCAAGATGTCGCTCGCCCGCAAGGGTCGCCTCATCCTCACGTCGCTCGCGATCATTCTTGGCACCGGTTTCCTGTCGGGAACCTTCATCTTTTCCGACACTCTCTCCCGCACGTTCGACCGCTTGTTCACCGACGTGTTCCGTGACGTCGATGCCTATGTTCGATCCACGAATTTCATCGAGGTTCCCTTCGGTGGCGAGCAGCGTGCCGGCACTCCAATCGAAGCATTGGATTCCGTGCTTGCCGTTCCTGGCGTGAAGGATGCCACCGGCGACATTCAGGCATTCGCACGGATCATCGGCAAGGACGGCACCCCACTGGGATCCGACAACGGTCCCCCCACTTTCGGCGGCATCGCCTCGGCGAGCGTGGCCGGATTGTGGAACATCGAAGACGGTCGATTGCCAAATGGCCCTAGCGAGATGGTGATGGATCGCTCATCTGCAGAGAAGGGCGACTTCGTCGTCGGTGACACCGTGCGCGTCAATGCCCAGTCGGGAAGTCGCGAATTCACCCTCGTTGGCATCGCCAACTACGGCGACATCTCCTCCCCCGGCGGTGCCACGTTTGCGTTGTTCGATCAACAAACCGCTTCGGAGTTCCTCCTCAAGCCGGGATTCGTTGATGCGTTCCTGATTCAAGGCGACGGCACGATGACCCAAGAAGAACTTGCCACTGCAGTCAATGCAGCGCTCAACCCGACGCTGAAGCTCGAGACCTTGACCGGCGCCCAGATTGCCGAGGAAACGAAGGACCAGATTGGTGCGGTCGTCGGCTTTCTCAGCACGTTCCTCACCATCTTCTCGTTGATCGCACTCGGCATCGGATGCTTCGTCATCTACAACGTGTTCTCCATTACGACCGCCCAACGTTTGCGCGAGAACGCCTTGATGCGAGCGATCGGTGCAAGCCGTAAGCAGGTAACCACCACCGTGATCGTTGAGGCGTTGATCATCGGCGTTCTTGGATCGATACTTGGATTCGTTGTCGGCATCGGACTCTCCCGGGGATTGAGCGCACTGCTTGCCGCTTTCGGTGTGGACATTCCCACCAGCGGTCTTGCCATTCGCGGTCCCCGCATCGCCACCACGATCATCGTCGGCACGTTGGTCACACTGTTTTCTGCCGTCTTCCCCGCCCTCCGAGCAGGACGAGTTCCGCCGCTTGCGGCAATGCGTGACACGGCATTTGAGCGCATCGGCAGTCGGAAGTTCCGGTTCGTCATCGGCGCCGTCATCGCGGTCATCGGTGTGGCGGCACACGTTGCAGCCGCAGCCGGAGTGAACGACTGGTTGCTGGGCGTTGGAGTGGTGTGTGTCTTTGCGGCAGTCATCATCTACGGACCATTGATCGCCAAGCCAGTAGCGCTGATGCTCGGTGCGCCACTCGCCCGTCGCAGTGTGACCGGGGCAATGGCTCGTCAAAACGCCGCGCGCAACCCACGCCGCACCGCCGGCACCGTCGCACCCGTGCTCATCGGTGTTGCACTCGTCACTGCGTTCTCGGCATTTGCTGCGAGCGTGCGCAGTGAAATTCGTAGCGTGATCGGCGACCAGTTCGGTGGCGATTACGCCATCTCCGCTCCACAAAATGGATTTGGTGGTCTGCCCATTGCCCTGTCGGACGAAGTTGCTGCACTCCCCGAGGTGCAGCAGGCGACGGGCTTGGGTTTCGGCACGGTCGAGCTTGATGGCGAAGGTCGATTCGTTACGGTCATCAATCCTGCGACGGCAAGTGGCCTCGTTGACCTCAACATGGTCCAAGGAGATCAGTCGAAACTCTCCGCAAACGGCGTGGTCGTCAGCAACAACCGCGCCACCACCGAAGGCTGGAACCTTGGTGACACGCTCGAGATGAAGTTCGTAGACGGCACCGTAAAAGATCTCGTCATCGAGGGCACATTCATTCCGAACGGATTCTTCGGCTCCTACGTCATCAATCGCGAAGCTTTTGCGGGAACGACCAACTCACTGTTCGACTCGATCATCTATGTGGTGATGAAGGACGGCGTCTCCGAGGAAGACGCGCGTGCAGCGCTCGGCGCGGTTTCCGAGCAACGAGGACTTGGCACGTTGCAGAGTCGCGAGGAGTTCATCGACGCGCAAGCCGACCAAATCAACCAGATTCTCGGTCTGATCTACGGCTTGCTTGCGCTGTCCATCGTGATCGCCGTGGTGGGCATCGTCATCACCTTGTTGCTGTCCGTGTTCGAGCGGCGAAGAGAGATCGGTTTGCTCCGTGCCGTAGGCATGACGCGCTCGCAGGTGCGCTTCACCGTGGTGGGCGAGAGTGTGATCACGTCGATGTTCGGTGCGGTGGTGGGCGTGGTGCTCGGAATTGGCGAAGGTCTTGCACTTATCGGCACACTTGCCGACGACGGAATCGCCGCATTCAGCCTGCCGCTTGGCTCCACGATCGTGATCTTGATTCTTGCCTTCATCATCGGCGTCATCGCTGCCGTTTATCCGGCACGTCGCGCGACGAGGGTGGACATCATGCAAGCAATCTCCACCACGTAATCAGAAGAATTACTGACGCCAGGCGTCTAGAAGTTTCCTGCGCGCCTCGCGTTGATTTCGTCCATGAAGATTTGTGCCGCAGGGTGTGTGTCGCCTCGCGTTGCGTCGCGATCCACGTAGGCAGGTGTGAAGTTGGGGCGCGTCAGCGGTTGATGTGTCGTTTGACAACCGGGGCACCAGTACAACACTCGGTTCGCCTCGCCGTGGTGGGTCACCTTGATCACGTCTCCACAGCGCATGCAAGCCTTGCCCTGTCTGCCGTATACGGCGCGTGACACGCGGCCAACGCCGAGCTTGTCTGCCCGCAACGTCTCGCACATGAGGGTGACGAGTTCACGACACTCGGCTCGCTTGAACTCTCCGATCGTCGCCCATGGATGCACTTCACACGCCCACATTGCCTCACAGCGATAGACATTGCCGACGCCAGTGAGCACTCGCTCGTCCACGAGCACTTCGGCGATCGTGGCGTCACGCTCTTCGTACTCCATCATGCGATCGACACACTCTTCAATGTCCGCATCGTCACGACCAAGATCCGGGCCGTGCGAGCCGAGCATCGGGTGGCGGCGTACGTCGAAATCGCGATACGTCTCCACGTGCGATGCTCCGTAACAAACCGCACGCCACTGCCCCACGTCCAACATCACGCTCACGTGACTTTCAGGTCGTCGTAGTTCCTCTCCACGGCGATGGAGCTGCCAAGAGCCGAACATTTTCAACTTGGTGCTCAACACGACGCCGTTGTCCCACACCACTTCTATTGCATGATTTCGGAGTCTGATTTCTTCGATCACATGGTCAATTGGTGGTTCAATTCCCTCGAGACGTCTGCATTCCACCGAGAGTGTCGTTCGTCCGAGAAGAGCGGTGCGCAAAGCAGCCATCGTTCGGTAGGTGCGACGCGAGCCAGCCATGTAGGTGAAGATTATTCGCTAGAACCCTTAAGGGGGTGGGATTCTCGCGGTTTGTGAGATCACTCGATCGAGTGATCGTTACGGAAGTCGACCGACGGATGCGAGTGCCATGCGCACCAATCGATCGTGACCACCTGTCATCTCTTTACGCATGTGTTCGCTTGTCGCCTGATCGGGAGTGAACCATCCAAGGTCCAATGCCTCCTGTGTGGGATGGCAATCGCCCGACACCGGAACCACGAACGCCAAGCTCACCGCGTGTTGTCGCGGGTCATGAAAGCCTGTCTTGTCCGGGTCCGGGAAGTACTCGACCACGGTGAACGGCGACGGATCTGGGGGAATTCGGGGCAAAGCCAAGGGACCAAGATCCTTCTCCAGGTGTCGCAGTAAGGCCTCCCGAATCAACTCACCGAAGAGCACGCGACCCGACACAACGGTACGACTGATGGTGCCATCCGGCGCTTGTCGCAGAAGCATTCCCACATGGGTGATCGAACCCATGTCGTCCACCCGTACGGGAACTGCATCCACGTACACGATCGGCATCTGTCCGCGAACGGCGGTCAACGAGGCTGGGTCGAGCCAGTTGGTCTTGATATCGATGTCGTCAGTCATCTCGCGCCCCCCGAATACCTAATCATTCCAGACGCAGCATCGCCTAGCGGACAGTTTTCGACTGACCGCTCAGGCCCAGTTGCCCGCCACATACTTCAGTTCAAGGAAAGCCAGCAGGCCCTCATGTGCGCCTTCACGACCGAGACCCGACGCCTTGACGCCTCCGAATGGCGCAGCCGGATCGGACACGAGGCCACGGTTGAAACCCACCATTCCCGACTCCAATTGCTCGGCGACTCGCAACGCGCGAGCAGCGTTGCCGCTGTAGACGTACGACACGAGCCCGTGCTCCACCCTGTTCGCCTCAGCCACGATGTCGTCATGATCGTCGAACGAGATGATCGGGGCCACTGGTCCAAAAATCTCCTCATCGGTGATCGGGTCACGCTTTGAGACATCGGCGAGCACCGTCGCCTGGTAACCGAAGGCCGGATCATTCGTCGCCTTCCCACCACACAACACCTTCGCACCCCGAGCAACTGCACCGTCCACGAGATTTGCCACTCGCTCCTGTTGTGCTCTGCTCATGAGAGGGCCGAGCGTCACGCCCTCTGCGAGACCATCACCAAGCTTCAGGGCCGACATCCGCGCGACGAACTTCTCGGTGAACGAATCGAGCACGTTGGAGTGGACGTAAAAACGATTTGCCGCAGTGCACGCAGCACCACCGTTGCGCATCTTGGCGAGCATCGCGCCATCGACAGCAGCATCGATGTCGGCGTCTTCGAACACGATGAACGGCGCATTGCCACCTAGCTCCATGCTGCAATTGATCACTCGCTTGGCAGCCTGCGCGAGCAGCAGCGACCCAACACGCGTGCTTCCGGTGAAACTCAACTTGCGCACCTTGCCCGAATCGAGCATTGCCTCCACTGCGGCACCCGGCTGATCAGTCACCACGACGTTGACAACACCACTCGGCACCCCTGCACGCTCGAGGATTTCGGCAATTGCCAGCGCAGTAAATGGTGTCTCATGCGCTGGCTTCAGCACCACCGTGCAACCTGCAGCCAGCGCCGGTCCGATCTTGCGAGTTGCCATTGCCGCAGGAAAATTCCACGGCGTGGCCAACAGCGCAACACCAACCGGTTGACGACTCACCATCAACCAATTCGCTCCACTCGGTGCCCGGCGATAGTCGCCTTCGATGCGAACCGCTTCCTCGCTGAACCACCGAAAGAACTCGGCTGCGTAGGCCACTTCGGCCCGGGCATCGGTGATCACCTTGCCCATCTCCATCGTGATGATTCGAGCCAGTCGTTCCTGCTCGGCGATCATCAACTCGAATGCCTTGCGCAACACTTCCGCCCTTGCACGAGGTGCAGTGTTACGCCACGAGTCGAAAGCGTCGTGTGCGGCATCTACTGCGCGTAGGCAATCTCCCACCAATGCGTTGGCCACCGAAGCCAATACTTTGCCCGTCGCCGGGTTCAGGACATCGATCGTTGAACCCGACTTTTCCCATTTGCCCGCGATCAGGTTTTCGCGCTTCGTGCCGTCGGGCAGCGACATCGGTTGCCTATTTTTTCAGATCGACGCCAGCGATCTCTTTGATTCGCTGAGCCAGAAATTCGAATGCCGTCTTGCCCTCGGCAATGACCACGTCATCGGCTGGGTGGAGGAACAGAGGGGTCGACACACGTGAGCGCGTTGCCGCCTCACCCACCGGGTTGACCACACGATGCGTCGTGCTCGGGAAATAGCCATCCGTTGCGTAGTCGAGCATGTCGCCCGCATTGATGGCCACGCTGCCCGGATCGCATGGCACGTCGTGCCAATTGCCTTCGAGATCGAGCACCTGTAGTCCGGGCTCATTGCTCGCCGGCAACACCGTGATCATGTTGATGTCTTCGTGAGCTGCCGCCCTGATCGAACCCTCGGGTTCGTCACCGCGAAGCGGCGGATAGTGCAAGACACGGAGCAACGTCCGGCGCGTGCCAGTGATCATCTCAGACAACGGCATCGAGAACTTTTTCGAAATCTCAGGAAGCGTGTTTGCCTCCACCCACCCGAGAAGTTCGCACGCCAAATTCATGCCTGCGGTGTAGTAGGCCATCGCGGAGGCGGATTCCTTCTCTGGCTGTCGACCCCAGGGATACCAATGGAAGTACTCCTTGATGTCCTTCACTTGCGCGCCCACTGCCTTCTCGGCCTCTTCCATCGGCCGATAGCCATCCTGGTCGTTTTCGCCCGGAAGGAAATCCCATTTGCGGTCGGACTTGAAAAAATCCAACCACTCGCGCTGAAGCCGCAGCACGTCGTCGTAGTTGATGGGATGGTTCACCAGTACCGCAAAGCCCGTGTTGCGCAGCGAGTCGGTGAACTCCTTGGCCGCATTGGGCGACTTGTAGTCGACGACTTTCACGTCCATGCCTTCCACGCTAGGCCCGCGTGACCACCTCACGCACCTAGATTCAGGCCATGGAATATCGGTATCTCGGAAACAGCGGTCTCAAGGTTTCGGCCATCAGTTATGGCAATTGGATCACCCACGGCAGTCAAGTGGAGGAACAAGCCGCCATCGCTTGCGTAAAGCGATCACTTGAGCTCGGCATCACCACCTTCGATACAGCCGATGTTTATGCGGGCACACGTGCCGAGTCGGTATTGGGTAAGGCGCTCGGGGGCACCCGACGAGAGGGCATCGAGTTGTTCACCAAGGTGTATTGGCCGACAGGTCCCGGACAAAACGATCGTGGTCTCTCCCGAAAACACATCATGGAGTCGATCAATGGATCGTTGAAGCGTCTCGGCACCGACTACGTCGACCTCTACCAAGCGCACCGCTTCGACTACGAGACTCCTCTCGAAGAGACGATGCTCGCCTTCGCCGATGTGGTGCGCAGTGGCAAGGCGTTGTACATCGGTGTGTCCGAGTGGACCGCAAAGCAGATTCGTCAGGGAGCAAAGCTGGCGCGCGAACTGCACGTTCCGTTCGTCTCCAATCAACCGCAGTACAGCATGTTGTGGCGGGTGATCGAGGAAAAGGTGATTCCTGCGTCGAAGGAACATGGGCTCTCGCAGATCGTGTGGTCACCGATTGCCCAAGGTGTGCTCACGGGAAAGTACTTGCCGGGACAACCACCACCCGAAGGATCACGCGCCACCGACGAGCTGAGCGGGAAGAACTTCATTTCACGTTGGATGAGCGACGAAGTGCTCGTCAAGGTGCAGGAGTTGCGTCCGATCGCCGAGCAAGCAGGACTGTCGATGGCACAGTTGGCCATTGCCTGGGTGCTGCAAAACGAGAATGTTGCCACCGCGATCATCGGCGCGACACGTCCCGAACAAATCGACGAAAACGTCAAGGCCGCAGGCGTCAAACTCGGCGAAGAGACCATGGCGGCGATCGACAAGGTGCTTGCTGACATCATCATCAGCGATCCCAAGAAGACCGAGTCGCCAGCCACCCGCCC
>JAFMFC010000034.1 GCA_017856375.1 Ilumatobacteraceae bacterium
GTCGTAGTCGTAGTGGGGGGCTGCAGTTTCGCCCACGCTGCTGCAGCAGCCTCGACAAAAAATGGAATGCGCGCGCGGTACCCAACAGGCTCAAGATGCAGCTTGTCGAACGCTTGCCATGATGCGTTGGCCATGAGTGCAGTCGACCAATCGACGATCGTCAGATTGGGGTACTCGTTGGCGAGTCGACTCAATACGGCATTGAACGTGGCTGCCCGGCGCGGGTAGTAACTGCGGTCGGAGCGATACACCGTCACCCACGACACCGGCCTCCCGGCGGCGAGTCTCATCACCTCACGAATGGATGTTTCGAAGAAAGCTGGACGAAAAGAGTGCTGCAAGTCGTTACTGCCGAGCGCCACGACGAACGCGTCCACTTTCTTGTCGGAGAGGTAGCGCGCCATAGTCTTGGCACCGTTGCGCTTGGTAGAAGCGATACCAGCCACATTCCGCGAGTACGCGGCATCCACGATCACTTCGGTGAACGTGCCCTGGGCCAAGAGTGTCTCGCGCAAGTTTCCGAAGCCGCGGTAGTTGCTCCCGCAGGTCTGGCTTTTCGACAACATGCCGCAGGTGATGGAGTCACCTACCACCAACAAGGTCGAGGTTTCGGCTGATGCCGTTCCGACATTCATCGCAGCCACCACCGTCACGACGGCAAAGAAGCGAGCGATCAGCGATTTCCCCATGTTCTGAACACTGTTGCATCTCCGGTGAGATGAAGCTCGTCGCCCTTACGTAGCACTACGGCGTGACCACGCTTTACCGTGCCGGCATCGCCAGTTGCGCAGACCACGATTTCTGCTTCATGCGTGGCCGAGAGTAGGTGGCTGCCCGAAACTTCGATCCGCTGCGCTCCGAAGCGTGGCGTGTTAGCCGGGTAGCCGAAGACATTCGCGCTTTCTTGCACCGGCTGCATGATCGGTGGATCAATTTCGTCAAAGCGAGCGACAGCCAGGAACTCGTCGACATCAACGTGCTTGCGGGTGAAGGCAGCACGCACCACGTTGTCGCTGTTTGCCATGACCTCGAGACCGGTACCGGAGAGATAGGCGTGCACGTTGCCGGCGCCGAGGAAGATTGCCTCGCCTGGTGTCAGTCGGAGATGGTGCATCAACAGAGCCACAAGAACTCCGCCGTTTCCTGGGTACAAAGCAGCAATGCGCGCAGCCCACGCCGGCATGTTTTCGGGAAGTTGTCGCGGGCCAGTAGTCAGTGCCCAGCGCACGGTTTCAGCAAGACCATCTGCGCGGAGGTGATCCTCGAGTTCCTTCCATCCGTAACGTGCGCACAACTGGAACGTGAGATCGAGATTGCGAAACCCACAGATGGCATCGAAGGGTGTAAGTGCGATCAACAACTCGGGTTTGGGCAGCGCATCACGGTAAATCCGGTTCGGCGCATCGAGCGGGATACCGATTTCGTTCTCTTCGTTGAATCCTGACCGCGCTTGTTCATCATTGGGATGTGTCTGCAGGGACAAGGGCTTGGCGGCGGCGATGATCTTGACGAGGAATGAGAGATCGCCAACGGTGTCGGCTAGCGGAGTGGAGCCATTGCCATTCATCACGAGCGAAGGACCTGCACGATGCGTTCCCCACCACAGTTCGGCCCACGGTTTTGCATCTGGTTCGGCACCGAGGAACTCGGGAATCGCGCGTTGGTCACCCCACTCGTAGTGCTGCACTACGCCGCGAAGCTGCAGCATCGTTACGCCTTGGCGATTTCGGCAAGCGCGAGCGACACAGCCTGATCGATTGGTGTCTCGGTCGTCGTTCCCGTGATGCGATTGCGTACTTCGACCACGCCGTTCGCAACGCCACGTCCGGCAACAACGACGACAGGCATGCCGAGCAATTCGGCATCCTTGAACTTCACTCCTGGAGAAACGCCGACTCGATCGTCGAGTACTACCCGCATTCCGTTCGACTGCAGTCCTTCGGCAATCTGATTGGCGGTCTGAGTGATGCTGCCGTCATCTTTGCCGGCAATCACGACATGGGCATCAAACGGTGCGATCTCGCGCGGCCAACGCAGTCCGAGTTCGTCGTGTGATGCCTCGGCAATAGCAGCGACGGCGCGGGAAACACCGATCCCGTAGCTGCCCATTGTCACGACGCGTTGTTTACCGTTTTGATCGAGTACTTGCAGATCCAGCGTCTCCGCGTATTTGCGACCCAATTGGAACACGTGGCCAATCTCGATGCCGCGTCGAATCTCGAGCGCCGAACCACATTGCGGGCAGGTGTCGTCGTCGCGCACTTCTGCCACGTCGATAACGCCATCCGCCTCGAAGTCGCGCCCGTTGACGAGATGCATCACGTGCTTGCCTGCTTGGTCTGCGCCCGTGATCCACTCGCTGCCAATGGCGATGCGCGGGTCGAGCAGGTACTTGATTCCCGAGGCGTTCTTGGTGCCGAGTGCTCCCGGACCGATGTAACCCTTGACGAGGGCGGGATGCTTGGCGAAATCCGCTTCTTCGAACGGTTGCACTTCGGCCGGCGACACCTGTGCCTCAAGTCTCTTCATGTCGACTTCGCGATCGCCGGGAACTCCGACTGCGAGCGGTTCGATTCTTCCGTCGGGATGACGCAACATCACGACAACGTTTTTCAGCGTGTCCGATGCCTGCCACTGGCCGCTAGTTCGGCGCAGATCGTCGCGGCCGTTGAACAGATCGACGAGTGTTTGGATGGTTGGGGTGTTCGGTGTGTCGACGACACGTTGTGCCGGAGTGGACGAGTGGTCAATGGGCGACGCGGCGCCAACGCGAACGGCCTCGGTATTTGCCGAGTAGTGGCAGCTCGCACACTGCACGAAGGTGTCTTCGCCGACATCGCATGGAAACAGGAACTCTTCTGATGCCGAACCGCCCATCGCTCCTGACATCGCCGAGACGATCACATAAGGCAGACCCAAGCGATCGAAGATTCGCACGTAAGCGTCGCGATGGGCATCGTATGAACGCTGCAAACCCTCGTCGTCAATGTCGAATGAATAAGAATCTTTCATCGAAAACTCACGACCTCGGAGCAAACCACCGCGAGGACGGGCTTCATCACGGAATTTGTCCTGAATTTGATAGAGCCAGACAGGCAAGTCCTTGTAGCTCGAATACAGGTCCTTCACGAGCAGCGTGAACATCTCTTCATGAGTCGGTCCGAGCAGGTAGTCCACTTTGCGTCGGTCTTGCAGGCGGAAGAGATTGTCGCCGTAGTCCGTCCATCGGCCGGTCGCCTCGTATGGTTCGCGGGGGAGCATCGCAGGAAAGTGCACTTCCTGAGCGCCGATTGCGTCCATTTCCTCGCGGATCACACGCGCCACGTTTTGATACACCCGCCAACCGAGGGGAAGCCAGGTGTAGCCCCCGGGCGCAGCTCGGCGGATGTAGCCAGCCCGCACGAGCAAGCGGTGGCTGGGAACCTCGGCATCGACGGGGTTGTCCCTGAGGGTGCGCACGAACAACTGAGACAGCCTCTGAACCACGCTTGAACCTTAGTTTGCGCGGTTAGAATTGGGTCGTCCTTTGTAGTTCGTTGAACTGGAGGCGTGGGTTTCGACCCACGCCTTTTGTTCTCTAGGGGGTCACTTCGGTGGCTCGATGGGAGGTGAGAAATGGCAAGAAGTACGGCAAACCCGGTGCTCGACGCCGTCCATCAGCTGGTCGCCCCCATCGTCAATGACCTCGGGCTCGATCTCTACGACTTGGAGTTTGCTGGCGGCACGTTGCGGGTGGTCGTCGACACCCCGGCGGGCGGTCCTGCTGGTGTCAGCCTTGACACCATTGCGTTGATCACGCGCCTTGTGTCTCGCGAGCTCGATCATGAGGATCCCGTTCCTGGTCGCTACACCCTCGAAGTGACGAGCCCCGGTCTCGAGCGCACGTTGCGCGAGCCCCGCCATTACCAGCGTGAAGTGGGCAAGGAAGTTTCCGTGAAGACAACCGAAGCGATCGATGGCGTGCGTCGGTTCCAGGGCGTGCTCGTCGCTGCCGGCGACGACGCAATCACAGTTCGCGAAGGGGATGGTCGCGAGATGACCATTTCGTATCACCGGATCGAAAAGACGAAGACGATTTTTTCATGGGGCGCGGCACCGAAGCCGGGTTCAAAGAAGTAGGAGGTCAGCGATGAGCAATCTCGACATGTCAGAAGCAATCAGGATGTTGGCCGCGGATCGCGGTCTTTCGGTCGACTCATTGCTCCAGGTACTGGTGGAGGCACTCGCCACCGCCTACAAGAAGCGTCCTGGTGCAGCCGAAGAAGTAATCGTCGGCATCAATCCCGAGAACATGGACATCACCTTCACGGCTTACGACGTTGATGATGACGGCAACTGGATCAACGAACGCGATGACACGCCGAAGAAGGACGAACTCGGTCGCATTGCTGCCACCACTTTCCGCCAGGTGATGAGCCAGCGCATCCGCGAAGTGGAGCGCGATCGCAAGTTCGAGGAGTACGCCAACCGCGAAGGCGACATCGTGTCCGGCATCGTGCAGAAGACCGACACCAAGTACACGTTGCTCGACCTCGGTCGGGTGGAGGCGCTCTTGCCGCAGGCCGAGCAGGTGCAAGGCGAAGTGCGCGAGCCGAATGCGCGACTCAAGGCGTACATCGTCGAAGTGCGTAAGACCCCGAAGGGTCCACAGATTGTCGTCAGCCGTACGCACCCTGGTTTGATCAAGCGTCTCTTCGAGCTCGAAGTGCCGGAGATCGCCGACGGCGTCGTGGAAATCAAGGCCTGCTCGCGCGAACCCGGCCAGCGCACCAAGATCGCCGTGTGGTCGAACGACAACAACGTCGATCCGGTGGGTGCCTGCGTGGGTGCTCGCGGTGGTCGCGTGCGCATGGTCGTCACCGAACTGCGTGGCGAGAAGGTCGACATCATTCCGTACTCGGAGGATCTGCGCGACTTCATCGCCAAGGCGATGTCACCTGCCAAGGTCACCGACGTTCGGATCAGTGCGGACGGCACCCAGGCCGACGTGATCGTTCCCGACTTCCAATTGTCATTGGCAATCGGAAAAATGGGCGTCAACGCCAACCTCGCAGCACGTCTGACCGGTGTGCGCTTGGATGTGAAGAGCGAGTCGCAGGCCTCGGAAGAATCGTCGGGTTACGTCAGCCAAGCTGCAGACGAGCCGAGTGAGTCGTACGCCGAAGGCGAGTGGCGCACCAACCCGGAGACGGGCGCAATGGAATGGCACGCCGCCGACGGTTCGGTAGTCAGCCAGGAGCAATGGGCTGCTGCCAGCGAGCAGAACCCCGGACAGAGCACGGAGTAACAACACCACTTGGCCAAGATCTATCGCGTTCATGAGCTCGCCAAAGAGCTCGGCATGACCAATCAGGAAATGCTCGACCTCTGTGGCAAGTTGGGTGTTGCCGTCAAGACCCAGTCGTCGACGGTCATCGAGCAACAAGCCGACCGCGTGCGTCTGCGCGCAGAGCGTGATGGGCTCATTCGCGACGTTCAGCCGGAAGAGCCAAAGCCAGTGAAGAAGGCAGCGAAGAAAGCTGCCGTCAAGAAAGCTGCGCCGAAGGCCGCGGGTGACGACGAAGAGAAGTCAGCGAAGAAAGCCGCCAAGAAGGCTCCTGCCAAGAAAGCGGCTGCGAAGAAAACTGCAACCACGACCGCGATCGAAGAAGACAAGCCCATCGTCGAAAGTCCAGTTGTCGAATCTGCGCCAACGCCAGTAGTCGAAGAGCCGCAGATTTCGAAATCCGACAAGCCAGCTGCAGTGATTTCATCCGCGCGACCGGTGACGAGCGCGCCACCCCCGGTTGTTCCACGACCGGCCGCCGCAGCACCGACCCCAGCCCCACAACAGCAGCGTCCGGCGCAAGCACCGCCTTCTCCGCAGCAACGTCCTGCGCAACCGCCACCGAGAATGGCGCCGAGCGGTCGTCCGATTCCGCCGCCGCCCGGCAATGGTCGCCCGATTCCACCGCCACCCGGAGGCTTCCGTCGCCCCGGTGGGGCTCCGCCGCCGCGCACGGGTGGTCCCGGTCGCCCGAGCGGCCCGCGTCCCACTGGTGGCACTGGCGCACGCATGGGTCGGTTGCCTGCCAACACCATTGGACGTGGTCCGGTGGGAACTGGTGGCCCTAGTCGTCCGAGTGGTCCCCGCCCCGCTGGTGGTCCCGGTCGTCCCGGTGCTCCGGGTCGTAGCTTCGGAGGTCCTAGTGGTGGTCCCGGTCGCGGTCCTGGTCGTGGTCCGGGCGCCGGTCCTGGTGGCCCTGGTCGCCCCGGTGGCGGTGGCCGACCTGGTGGTCAGCGTCGAGGTCCGAAAAAGAAGTCGCGTGCACGTAGGCGTCAGGAGCTCGACGAGCTCCAGCCACTCACGCCAACGGCGTACACGCCGAGCTCTGCGCCGGTGCCCGAGGGCATCATCGTGGTCGAGCGTGGTTGCTCAGCACAGGAATTCGCACCGAAACTGAACCGCACGGCGGCCGACGTGGTGCGCTTCTTGCTCGAGCATGGCGAAATGGTCACTGCGACGATGACATTGGCTGATGAGCAAATGGAGCTCTTCGCACTCGAAATTGGTGCGGAGATCCTCCTCGTTGATCCGGGTCAGCAAGAAGAGATGGAGCTGCAGGCACTCTTCGACGACTCCGATGACGACGACGAAGCTGCACAGCAGTCGCGTCCGCCGGTGATCACCGTGATGGGCCACGTCGACCACGGCAAGACGACGTTGCTCGACCGCATTCGCAAAGCCAACGTGGTGAGCGGTGAAGCGGGTGGCATCACCCAGCACATCGGTGCATACCAAGTCGAGCGCAATGGTCGACTGGTCACATTCATTGACACGCCCGGTCACGCTGCATTCACCAAGATGCGCGCTCGTGGAGCACAAGTCACCGACATCGTCGTGTTGATGGTGGCGGCAGACGACGGTGTTATGCCACAAACGATCGAAGCAATCAGTCACGCCCGTGCGGCAGAAGTGCCGATCGTGGTGGCAATCAACAAGATCGACAAGGAAAACGCCGATGTTGCTCGCGTGATGTCGCAGTTGGCCGAACAAGAGCTCACGCCAGAGGCATGGGGTGGCGACACGATCGTCGTCGAGATGGCTGCACAAAGTGGCCTCGGCGTTGACGAGATGCTTGATCAGTTGCAGGTCGTCGCAGAAATCGAAGAACTCACCGCTAACCCAACGGGTCGTGCCAAGGGCATCGTGCTCGAGGCGAAGCTTGACATCGGTCGTGGCCCCGTGGCCACCGTGCTCGTCGACAAGGGAACCCTCAAGGTGGGTGACCCGATGGTGGCAGGAGCGGCCTGGGGTCGTGTTCGCGCCTTGATCAACGATCGGGGAGAGCAGATCAAGGAAGCTGGCCCGTCTTCGCCGGTGCAGGTGCTAGGTCTGTCGGCAGTGCCAGGCGCGGGTGATGAATTCCGCGCCGCGCCCGATGAGAAGACGGCGCGCACCGTGGCCGAGGCTCGCGAAGCCCGCTTCCGCGCGCTTGCTCAACGAGGTGATGCCCGTGTGCAACGCGGCGTGAAACTCGAGGACATCTTCAGCCAGATCCAGTCGGGCGAAGTGGCCACGCTGAACGTGATCATCAAGGCCGATGTGCACGGTTCGCTCGAAGCGGTGACCGAGAGTCTCCGCAAGTTGGCGCGCGAAGAAGTGCGGGCCGCATTCGTTCACCGTGCAGTGGGTGCCATCACCGAGAACGACATCGCTCTTGCTGCGGCAACAAATGCCACGATCATTGGTTTCAACGTGCGCCCTGATCGCAAGGTGCGTGATGCTGCCGAGGCCGAGGGCGTAGAGATTCGCACGTACGAAATCATCTACAAGCTGATCGAGGACATCGAGAAGGCGATGAAGGGCATGCTCGCCCCCGAATTCGAAGAAGTGGTCACCGGTGAAGCCGAAGTCCGTGAGATCTTCCGTGCGCCGAAGGTGGGCGCCATCGCTGGTTGCGCAGTTCGCTCGGGTGTTATCACGCGCGGCTCCAAGGTGCGCTTCCTGCGCGACGGCACGATCATCTGGAAGGGTGCCATTGCCTCGCTGCGTCGCTTCAAGGACGACGTCAAGGAAGTCCGTGAAGGCTTCGAATGCGGTATCGGACTCACTGATTTCCAGGATCTCAAGCAGGGTGACATCATCGAGACGTACGACCTTCGCGAAATCGCGAGGGACTAGCCATGCGCGAGGCAGACCTCGACTTCTTCTTCGACCCAGTGTGTCCATTTGCGTGGATCACCTCGCGATGGGTGCAGGAAGTGCAGCGCCAGCGCGACTACGCCGTGTCATGGAAGTTCATCTCATTACGGATGGTCAACGAGGATCGCGGCTACAGCGAAGGATCCGAGCGATACAAGGTGTTGCATGACATCGGGCTGATGGGTTTGCGAATCGCGAGTGCGGGGCGCGCGGCAGCAGGCAACGACGCCGTCTCGGCGGTGTACACGGCTATCGGTCTGGCCGCTCATGTGCAGGGGCGACGCGACGAAGCGGTCGCCGACCCGCGAAGGTTCTACGCCAAGGTCCTGGCTGAAGCATCGCTGCCCGGCGAGTGGGCGAATTCGTGCGACGACGTTGCCCACGACGAAGTAATTCGTTTCGAGACGTTCCAAGCACTCGAGCGCACGGGCAAGGACGTCGGCACGCCGATTCTCACGTTCAACCCGCGCGGCCCGAAACCGGCAAGCCTCTTTGGGCCGGTGATCTCTCGTTCGCCGAAGGGTGAAGAAGCGCTCCGCCTCTGGGATGCGACCATCGTGTTGGCGGAATCAGGTGTTGCAGAGATCAAGCGCTCATTGCGCGACGAGCTCGTTTTCGACTGAACTGACGGTCGTGAAAGTCGTCCACTCGCCGGCGCATCTCGGGCACAATCCGCAGGAAGAAATCGCCGAGTCGGGAGCTCATTCCCCACATGAACACACGGGTCGCGGCGAGATCATCCGAGAAACCCTCGCTGCGGACCCAGCAATGGAGATGCTCTCGCCGCGTGAGTGGGGGATCGATCCGATTCTCGAGGTGCACGAGCGCGGTTTGCATGATTTTCTCATGAACGCTTGGGCGCGTTATCAACGTGACGTTCGCTCTGCGCGCGAAGTAGTACCGGATTTCTTCTATCGACCGGCAATGCGAGAAGCAATGGGTTCGCTCGGTGAACCGAGTCATGTCAATGCGCAACTCGGTTGGTGGTGTTTCGAGACGACCACACCGATTACGCAGGGCTCGTACATGGCTGCACGAGGTTCGGTGGATGTGGCAATGACGGCTGCATCGCTGGTTCTTGGTGGCGAGCGGTTTGCCTACGGCAACTGTAGGCCTCCCGGTCATCACGCCACGCGCGATCTTTACGGTGGCTACTGCTTCTTCAACAATGCGGCAATCATCGCCCATCATGTGGCCTCAACCACGGGTGTGAAGGTGACGGTGCTCGATCCCGATTACCACCATGGCAACGGCACCCAACAGATCTTCTACGAACGAGACGACGTGCAATATGTCTCGCTGCACGCCGATCCCGTGCGTGCGTATCCCTATGTCACGGGATTCAGCGATGAGCGAGGCTCCGGAAAGGGTTTGGGCGCAAATGCCAACTTCCCGTTGGCGCGCGGAACTGGCGATGCAGAGTTTCTCGATGTGCTCAAGAGGGCAATCGAGGAGATCGATCGTTTCAAGCCCGAACTGCTCGTGGTATCGCTCGGTGTCGACACTTTCGATGGCGACCCCATCTGTGACTTGCGTTTGACACGCCAAGGATTCTTTGACTGCGGCGCGCTCGTTGCGGGCCTGGGACTACCCACCGTGGTGCTGCAAGAAGGTGGTTACGCGCTTGCCGAACTGGGCAACAACGTTCGCGCTTGGTTGCGTGGGCTTGAGGGCCTCAGCGCCGCCTGATCACGAATCCGAGCGGTGCTCGCGCAGGAACTGCTCCAACTCAGCCGCCAACTGGTCGCCACTTGGCAGCGGGCCGTCAACGAGCGGAGTTTCTTCGGGGGAGTTGGCCACGTCGAACGCATATTCCAATTGCTTGAGCATCGTTTCGTGCTCCGGGTTTTCCTTCATCAAACGATCGAGACGGTCGCGCAAGACCGACGCCATGTCGCGTAGATCGCCCGCGTCTAGTTCCACGCTGCCAACTTCGCTCACCGCATTGAGGAGTGCCAACGAAGCAGCGGGGTACGACATCGATGACACGTAGTGCGGCACCTGCGCCCAGAGGCCAATCGCGTCGATTTCGACGAGTGCCATCGCTCGTTCGAGCACTGATTCGACACCGGCGGGCACGTCCAAGGAGTTCTTCAAGTAGGGCAGTGATTCGGCGAGTTCCGTGGTGCTACAGGTGCACGAGATCTTCACTTCACGCGTATGTGGCGTGGCCACGGGGTACGCGCCAAGTCCGAGCATTCGCCGCACGCCGAGTGATCGCGCCAGGTTGGCCACCTCGGCTGCAAAGAACTGCCACCTCGAGTCCGGCTCAGGGCCAGTGAGTAGGAGCACATCGCGGAGATCGCGATCTCGTCCGAGCATCAATTTCGGTGTAGTCCAGTCGATGCGTGTGTTCACTCCGTTGCGTAACTCCATCGTTGGTCGACGGGCTCGATAATCGATGAACTGATCTGGATCGAACTCGTACAACGTGGTGGCATTGGTGCGAGAGATCAGTGTCTCCATTGCCGTGGTCGCCGCGTTGCTCGCGTCGATCCATCCCGTCATCATCACGATCAACAGAGGCCGCTCGATCGGCGGAATTTTGTCGGCGTATTGGGGGGCGATTCGGTATGAACCGGGCACGAAGTCAGCCTAGGCGGCTGAGCGTTTCGCGGGCTTGTCGAGCGGACATCTCGACTTGTTCGCTGAACAGCCGAAGTGACTCGGCGTCGGTTGAACCCATCGCGCCTGCTTGGTACCGCGCGAAGACGCCTTCCATGATGCACGCGAGCTTCCAGTAGGCGAATGCCACGTAGAAGTCGAGTTTTGAAATGTCCCGACCGGATGCCTGTGCGTATCTCGCCGCAATGTCACGACGGTCGAGAAAGCCAGGTGCTTGCGTACCGGAGAACGGGCGGATGTTGGAGTCGTCGTTCGGTCCCGTCCAATACACCATCAACAAGCCGAGGTCGGCGAGAGGGTCGCCGAGCGTGCACAGTTCCCAATCGAGTACCGCGCGCACGTCGCCATCGTCGCCAATGATGCAGTTGTCGAGACGAAAGTCGCCGTGCACGATGGTCGCTGCACCTTGGTCGGGAATCCGGCGAGAAAGTTCGTCATGTACGACGTCAATGTCGGTCAGTTCTCTGGTCTTGGACGCATTCCATTGGCCGTACCAGCGCTTCAATTGACGAGCGATATAACCCTCATGTCGCCCTAGTTCGCCAAGTCCGACAGCGGTGGGGTCGACCCGGTGGATCTCGGCCAACGTGTCGACCAGTGCAGTACTTGCAGCCGTTCGTGATGCTTCGGAGAGCAAGCGGAGTGCCGCGTCCTGATCGAGGATGATGTGACCATCCACGAACTCCATCATGTAAAACGAGGCGCCATTCACCGATTCGTCGGTGCACAGCCCGAGTGCATCAGGTACGGGAACACGAGTCGATCGAAGTGCGGCGATTATTCGGTGTTCGCGTCCCATATCGTGCGCGCTTGCCAAAGCGTGGCTGAGTGGAGGTCGCCGCAAGACCATGCGCCTGCCGCGCGAGTCGGTGACGCGGTAAGTGAGGTTCGAACGGCCACCAGCGATCAACGAATACTCATAGGGCGATTGTGCACCAGGGACGTGTTCATCGATCCAGCGTGAGACGCGCTCGGTGTCGATGCCCTGGGGTGTTTCGTTCGCCGTCACGCTGTAGCAACCTACTCACCTTTGCGCTCCCCATGGGCGGTGGGGCAAAGAGACCAGTAGGGTTTTGCGCCGTGTCGATAGACGTCACCGATCTCACCTTCCAAGCCGAAGTTCTCGACAAGTCGATGTCGGTGGCTGTTGTGGTGGACCTGTGGGCCCCATGGTGTGGTCCGTGCAAGACCCTCGGTCCTGTGCTCGAGAAAGTTTGCGCTGCAACGAACGGGCAAGTGGTGTTGGCGAAGGTGAACGTCGATGAAAATCCGGCAATCGCGCAAGCCTTCCGCGTGCAGTCCATTCCCGCCGTGTACGCAATGCGCGACGGCAAAGTGGTCAACGGTTTCATGGGCGCTCTTCCCGAGCATGAGGTGCAGAGTTTCGTCAATGAGTTGTTGCCCGATCAGTCGGCCTTGCTGGTCGATGAACAGCCAGTCACCGAAGACCAGCCGGTCCAGATTCCGCAGGATGGCAAGGACGAGGTACTCGAGGCTTTGCTGCCACAGGTGAAGCACGACGAAGAGGCACGCAAGAAGTTCCTTGATCTCCTCGAGGAAATGGGTGCAACTGACCCTCGTGTGGCGGGCTATCGCAAGCGCTTCACCGCCCAAATCTTCTAACTCACTCGTACACATTGGCGCGTGGTTCTTGCGCGCATCGTCGACCTCGTGAAGTGGTGGGGCTGGAGGAGGGCTGCAGGCGGAGCGGTTGGAGCAATCGGTATAGCGCTCATCGTGTACTTCGCGGTACGGGTCGAACCGCCGCCTATCGAAGAGTCCATTCCGATGCCCATCGTTTCCTCGTCCCTGGTCGGGTCGCTCGTGCTCACCGTGCATGTTGGTGGCGAGGTGAACCAGCCAGGCGTCTACTCATTGCCCAGTGGCTCTCGGGTAGTGGACGCGGTGACTGCCGCGGGTGGTGTCACGGCAAAGGCGCATACCGACTCGATCAATCTCGCGGCTCCACTTGCCGATGCAGTTCAGGTCATCGTTCCGCGCAAGGGCTCACCGGCAGCTCAACAACACATCGATTCGCCCACTGTGAAGGCACCGGTGAGTAGTTCTCTCATCAACATCAACTCCGCGACGGCGAAGGAATTGGACGTGCTGCCTGGTGTGGGGCCGGCCACCTCAAAAGCAATCGTCGAGACTCGTGTTGCACAAGGCCCATTCGCATCAGCCGAGGACCTGCTCGACGTACCCGGAATTGGCCCGGCCAAACTGGCCCAGATTCGCCCGTTGATTACCTGGTGATCGGAGCTGATTCTGTTGAAGAAGTTCCTACAGCGCTCCGAGTACGAGCCCACCGATGATCAAGGCGAGTACACCGCCGAGCAACAGACCGAGTGCGAGAGGTACGAATTCGCGTCGCCAGTCGGTCCAGTCAACGACAGCGCGCTTCGAGGCGCGCAACGCCGCCACATGGCCAAGTGCCAGCCACGCGCCGAGGCTGGAGAGCACGCCGAGGAGGTAGATGGCGCCGCCCGCAACGGCGGGAACTCCGAACATCGGCAAGGTCGGCAGCGCCGCCATCAACAACAGGAATCCCACGATGCCGGTGAGTGAGCCAGGAAGCGCGAGCAGGACGGCTCCGACGAGGGCGATCGACGCTGCAAGTCCAACTGCAGTCACCGCTCCTCGTTGACGCACGAGCATGCGGTTGGCGATGATGCCGTCTGGCACCACGCGTGGCGTGGCGCGTCGGGTGTCGATGTCTTCTGACGGCACCCTGCAAGCGTACGACGCCAATCGCAAGGCGAGTGGGAACGACACCCTTGTCGCGTGGATGGCGTTGACATTCATTCTCGTTGCGCGACTCGGTGGTGGTCTCGATGTACCTCCGCTTGGTAGGGCAATTGCATTCGCTCTTTCGTCGCTGTGCGTCGTGGGTGCTCTTCGAACGAGGCGGTGGCGAGGCCTGGTGTTAGTGGGTGGCGCAGCGCTCTTCTCCGTGTCGAGCGCGCTCGCCAGTCACGGCGCAACATTCGACAAGCCGTTTGCAGGCTTCGCTGAAGTCCGTGCCGACTCGCAATGGAAGTCCGGAACCGTGCGCACCATGCTCGAGATCCAAGGAAAGCGTTTCATGGTGGTAGCGGGGGGTGAGCCAGGCCGACGTTTGATGACAGCGCAGTTCGGCGAAGTG
>JAFMFC010000035.1 GCA_017856375.1 Ilumatobacteraceae bacterium
CATACCCGTGATCGATGAGGCATCGGTTCAATTCACCGAGCAGTTTCTGCTCGCATTGGCATGGGCCACACTCGTGTTGTCACTAGGGGCCGTATTGATCATGATGAGGTTGCTGGCCAGTCATTCCGCAGCACGAGTGAGCAGCTTGTTCTTTCTCACTCCGGCTCTCAGCGCACTCGAAGGGGCCGTGCTTTTTGGTGAGCGGCTCGGGCCGCTTGCGATCGTCGGACTCGTGGGCGCCGCGGTGGGCGTGTGGCTGACAATGCGCGAGAGGCCGAGTGTTCCCGTAGACGCCGCTGCCTGATTTTCGGGGATTTCCGTGCAGAAACTAGAGTACGGTCGTCATATATCAGTTGCCTATCACGGGGGAATCGGCGTGGCACTTGCACAACGGCTGGAAAAGCTCGGAACAGAAACGGCCTTCGCGGTGTCACTCGCCGCAGCGGAGTGGGGGGCGAAGGGCAACAAGATCTATCCCTTCCACCTTGGTGACCTGAATCTTCCGACACCGAAGAACATTGTCGAGGCGATGGATAAGGCAATCGCCGATGGCAAGACGGGTTATTGCCCAGCCGCGGGAATTCCACAATTGCGTGAGGCACTTGCCGAAGACACGGGCGCTCGCCGTGGTTTGAAGTATTCGCCTGCGAACGTCGTGGTACAGCCCGGCGGCAAGCCCGTAATCACCAAATTCATTCAGTCGGTAATGAACCCCGGCGATGAAGTGCTGTATCCAAACCCCGGTTACCCGATTTACGAAAGCCAGATCGAGTACTTCGGTGGAATCGGTCGTTCATATCGCTACATCCCCACGTCGAATGGCTTTGCCATCGACATCGATCAGGTGAAGTCGCTGATCGGCCCGAAGACGAAAGCCATCATTTACAACGACCTGCAGAACCCCATTGGCTGCGAGTCGTCCGATGAGGAGCGTCAGGCAATCGCCGATCTGGCAATCAAGCACAACCTGTGGGTGTTGTCTGACGAGGCGTACTTCGAAATGCGTTTCTCGGGATCTTCCAAGTCGATCGCGTCCCTACCGGGAATGCAGGAACGAACCTGCATTCTCTATACGTACTCCAAGAAGTTTGCGATGACGGGTTGGCGTCTCGGTGCAGCCATCGCGCCCGAAGAGTTGTCCACGATGATCGCCAAGTTGAACACCAATGACGAGTCGTGCACGACGCACTTCATCCAGTACGGAGGAGTGGAGGGCATTCGTGGTGATCAGTCGGGCGTGGCCACGATGCTCGACATCTTGCGTGAGCGTCGTGACACCGCAGTGTCGATGCTGAACGCGATGCCGGGTGTCAGCGTGCATAGCCCGAACGCCACGTTCTATTTGTTCCCAGACGTCACGGATGCGATGGCCGCCAAGGGCATCGATGACCTTGCGGTGTTCGCCGAGCAAGCGTTGCACGCAACCGGTGTTTCGTTCTGCACGCGTCGCCACTTCGGTCGCCCGCAGCCGGATGAGAAGCGCAACTACATCCGCTTCGCATTCTCTGGAATCAACAACGACCAGATTCAGGAAGGCCTGAAGAAGTTCGGCGAGTGGGTGGCCAGCTGACGATGGCAAAGGTCGTCATCACCGGCAAGATTCCCCAAGTCGCCGTCGAGCGTTTGCGTGCTGAGCACGACGTCACCTCGTGGGACGCCGACGTGGTCATCGAGCGAGCCGAATTGCTCAGTCGTGTAAAGGGCGCGGACGCTGTGCTCTCGCTACTCACCGAGAAGGTGGATGGCGAATTGCTCGAAGCCGCTGGTCCGCAGTTGAAGGTGGTTTCCAACGTGGCGGTGGGTTACAACAACATCGACGTGAAGGCCTGCACCGAACGCGGCATCAAGGTGACGAACACCCCAGGCGTGCTCACCGAAGCAACTGCTGACATCGCGATGGCACTGATCCTCGCCGCTACTCGTCGCCTGGCCGAGGGTGAGCGGGTGATTCGCTCGCAGACCCCATGGCAATGGGGCATGTTCTACATGCTTGGCATGGGCATCCAGGGGCGACAACTCGGCATCGTGGGCATGGGCCAAATCGGTATTGCCACCGCCAAGCGCGCACGTGCTTTCGGCATGACCATCGCTTACACCAAGCGTTCGCCACTTGATGCCGCCACCAACGCGGAACTTGAGGCCACGCACATGGATCTTGATCAATTGTTGGCAACGAGTGATGTCGTGTCGCTGCACTGCCCGTATTCACCTGAAACGCATCACCTCATCAACGCGGAGCGCTTGTCGAAGATGAGGAAGAATGCCTACCTCGTGAACACCGCGCGTGGTCCCGTAGTGGACGAAGCTGCGTTGGTGGATGCGCTCAAGGGCGGCGTGATCGCGGGTGCAGGCCTCGACGTGTTCGAGCACGAACCAAAGGTTCATGAGGGTTTGCTCGGTCTCGACAACGCGGTGCTGATTCCGCACCTCGGTTCGGCCACGGTGGAAACTCGCACTGCCATGGCAAACCTTGCTGCAACGAATGCTCTCGCGTTCCTCGCAGGCCAAACCCCGCCGAACCCCGTCAACTAAGAATCCGCGTCAGGAAAGACGCAAACGTATTGGGCCTTTGGCCCGTGACGGATCCACTCGCTTTCCACCTTGGGTGATCATGATTGTTCCGGCGTTGTGCAATCGACGAGCCGCGCAACGAGCGGGCTCCAATAAGTCGCTCCAGTTTTCGGGTCGCACGTGGCGAGCAGCCTCGGATGGACAGATCGAAGCGCCTCGGGCCCGTGCGGCAAGCAAGGTGATGATGGCTTTCTCGAGGTCTTCATCCACCGCTCGAATTCCTGCTCTGCCACAGGCCTGCGAACACCATTTCACTTCTTCCCAGTTGCGTTGCAGAGACTTTCTCGGGGTGATCACTCGCCCGCAGCGAGCGCAGAATTTCTCTGCAGTCACTTCTCGGTGAGTGCGAGTGCGTCGACGAGCGTGTTCCACGAGAGAGTCGCGCACTTGATGCGCACTGGGAACTTCACCACGCCTTGAAGAGCTTCGAGATCTCCGAGTTTGACGTTTTCATCAAGCGGGGTTTCGTCTTCTTCAACCGTCATCATGTGCTTGAACTTGCGCACGATGGCCTTCACGTCCTCGACCGACTTGCCCTTGATGGCGTTGGTCATCATGCTGGCTGAGCTCTGGCTGATTGAGCAACCGGAACCACTGAACTTGACGTCGGTGACCTTGCCGTCCTGCACATCGAGATACACGCGAATCTCGTCGCCACACAGCGGGTTGTGTCCCTCGACGCTGACCGCGGGTGGTTCGAGCTCGCCACGGTTACGGGGCGTGCGGTAGTGATCGAGAATGATCTCGCGGTAGAGGTCTTCGAGTCCGGCCATGACGATTAGAAGATATCGGACGCACTGTCGAGTGCGTCGGCCAATAAGTCGACTTCTTCCGGTGTGTTGTACAGGTAGAAACTGGCCCGCGCGGTGGCATTCACGCCGAGCAGCTTCATCAACGGCTTGGCACAGTGGTGTCCGGCGCGGATGCATACGTTGCGCTCATCGAGCACCTGGCTGATGTCGTGGGGATGGATGTCGCGGAAGGCAAAGGAGAAGGTGGCTCCGCGCAACTCCGGGTTCGATGGCCCGTGAATGACGAGATCCGAGCCGAAGCGATCCTGCAAGGTGTTCATCACGTGCGAGGAGAGTTCGATTTCGTGACGACGAATGTTGGCCATGCCGATGTTGGTCAAATAATCGATCGCAGATTTGAGTGCAATCACTTCGGCAATTGCCGGCGTTCCCGCCTCGAACTTGGTGGGTGCCGGAGCGGGGGTGAAACCCTCGAGGCGCACCTCGGAGATCATGTTTCCTCCGCCGAGGAATGGCGGCATGTCGTCGAGTAGTTGCTTGCGGCCCCACAGCACGCCGACACCCGAGGGCCCGCACATCTTGTGCGACGAGAACGCCACGAAGTCGGCACCCCACGCCTGCACATCGGTGGGTTGATGGGGCACCGATTGACAGCCGTCGACGATCGCGATGGCTCCTACTTTGTGTGCAGCGGCGCACAGCTGTTGCACGGGATTGATGGTGCCGAGCACGTTCGACATCGAAGTAAAGGAGAACGCTTTGGCGCCATCGAGCAGCGTCTCGAGGTTCGTCAGATCGAGCAAGTAATCACTCGTGAGCGGTACCCACCGCAGCACGATGCCGCGCTCGGCGGCAAGCATCTGCCACGGAACGATGTTGGCGTGGTGCTCCATGTGCGTGAGCACGACGACATCGCCCGACTTGAGGTTTGCTCGGCCCCACGACTGAACGATGAGGTTCATCGACTCCGTAGCGTTCTTCGTGAAGACGATTTCGGCTGCATCCTTTGCGTTGATGAACGAGGCGAGCGCACGACGTGTGGCCTCGAATGACTCGGTTGCCTGCGCGGCGAGGTGGTACGCGCTGCGACTAATCGGCGCGTAATCATGAGCGAGGAAGTTCGTCAGCGCGTCGATGACTACCTGCGGCTTCTGCGACGAGTTGGCGCTGTCGAGATATACGAGTGGCTTGCCGTTGATTTCGCGTGCGAGCACCGGGAAATCCCGGCGAATGGAGGCAACGTCGAGTGTCACGGTTGCCTAGGCGTTGAGGTACGCCTCGTAGCCCTGGCGCTCGAGCTGCTCGGCGAGTTCCATGCCACCCGACTTCACGATTCGTCCGTCGATCATGATGTGCACGAAGTCGGGGCGCAGTTCGTTCAGCAGACGCTGATAATGGGTGATCAACACGATGCCAAGTTGCGGCCGCACCTTGCGAACTTCGTGGATTCCCTTGGCGACGATTCGCAATGCATCGATGTCGAGTCCTGAGTCGGTTTCGTCAAGGATCGCCAACTCCGGCTCGAGGATTGCCATCTGCATGATTTCGTTGCGCTTCTTCTCGCCGCCAGAGAAACCTTCGTTGAGGTGGCGATCGACGAACGTGGAGTTCATGCCGAGTCGCTTCATCCAGTCCATCGCACTCAGACGCAACTCGAGGACGGAGAGATCGATGCCTTTGCGCGCTGACAGTGCCTGGCGCAGGAATTGAATCACCGACACGCCGGCGATTTCTTGCGGGTATTGAAAGCCGAGGAACATGCCCGCCTTGGCGCGAGCATCGGTGGGCCACTCGGTGATGTCATCGCCACGGAAATGGAGCGACCCCTGCACCACTTCGTACTCGGGGGAGGCGAGCAAGGTGTTCGCCAAGGTGCTCTTGCCACACCCGTTCGGGCCCATGATCGCGTGAACTTCGCCCTCGTTGACGGTGAGTGAAACACCGCGGAGAATTTCGTCCGTGCCCTCGGTGGGCTTGGCGTGGAGGTCGTCGATCCGGAACAGTTCGGCCACGAAACGCAGTGTAGGCGCGGTCATCGCTATTTGCACTACGGAGATAGTGCAAATAGCAGCCGTGAGTCAGGAGGAGTGGCTACCAGCCACGCTCGACCCATTCGGCGAGATGCGGTCGCTCGGTGCCGATGGTCGTGTCCTTGCCATGGCCAGGCAACACGATGGTGTCGGGCGGGAAGGTGAAGAGTTTGGTGTCGATCGAGTGGATAATCGTGGCGAAGTCGCCCCCCTCAAAAGTCGTATTGCCGGGGCCACCGGGAAACAGAGTGTCGCCCGTGAACAACAGCGGCGTGCCCTCGACATGGAACGAAATCGATCCCTCTGTGTGCCCCGGATTGTGGATTGCGCGCAGTCGCAAACGTCCTACCTCGATCACCTCGGCGTCGTCGATGAACACGTCGTATCCAACGTCTTTCAGGCGGGGGGCGTCGCGCGCAGTGACGGCAACTTCGTACCCAGCCTCGCGCATAGCAGGTACCGCTTGGATGTGATCCCAGTGGCCATGGGTTTCTAGTACCCGTTTGACTCCAAGTTTCGTGCAGAGCTCGAGGAGTTGCTCGTGCTCGTTTGCGGCATCGATCAACACGGCGTCGCCGCTTTCCGTGCAGCGCACCACGAATACGTTGTTTTCGAAGGGCCCAACGACGACCTTGTGCACTTCGACGCCACTTTGACGCCAATGCAGGGAGGTCGTCACCTCCTCAGTATGGCGTGAGTGGTTTTGGGGGTGCTGCAAAGGTGGGGAAAAGACCCAATGGATTGGCGGTTGGTAGCCCACACGAGGCAGAATTGCAGGATGAACTTTGCCTTCACCGAAGAACAGGAAGAGCTCCGCAAGACCGTCCGGGCGTTCCTTGACTCCAAGTCGCCCGAAACCGCGGTCCGTGAGCAGATGGAGACCGACAACGGTTTCGATCCAGCAGTGTGGGCTCAGATGGGTGAGCAGATGGGATTGCAGGGTCTTTCCATCCCCGAGGAGTTCGGTGGTTCTGGTTACTCGTTCATCGAGTTGGGAGTAGTGCTTGAAGAGATGGGTCGCGCCTTGCTGTGCGCGCCGTATTTCTCCACCGTCGTCTTGGCGGCTAATGCGCTGTTGCACTCCGGTGATGACGCTGCGAAGAAGAAGTGGTTGCCGGGCATCGCCAGTGGCGAGACCGTCGCCACCTTGGCTGCCACTGAGCCGTCGGGCGCGTGGGACGAAGCTGGCATCACGATGTCGGCGAAGGGTTCGGGAAGTGATTTCACCCTGACAGGCACGAAGATGTTCGTTCTTGATGGTCACACGGCGAACTTGATCGTCGTTGCCGCACGCACTGCGAAGGGCGTGTCGCTGTTTGCAGTCGAAGGAAATGCCAAGGGTCTCACTCGAACTGCGCTTTCCACGATGGATCAGACTCGCAAGCAAGCCAAGCTCGAGTTCGCTGACACTCCGGCAACCTTGATCGGCACCGAAGGCAAGGGCTGGGACGTGTTGTCGACGGTATTCGACCTCGCCGCTGTCGCGCTCGCCGCTGAGCAGGTGGGTGGCGCGCAGCGAGTCCTCGACATGGCAGTCGAATATGCGAAGGTTCGCGTGCAGTTCGGTCGTCCGATTGGTTCGTTCCAAGCCATCAAGCACAAGTGTGCAGACATGTTGCTGGAAGTCGAATCTGCCAAGTCGGCTGCCTACTACGGCATGTGGTGTGCAGCAGAGATGAATGAAGAACTTCCCTCGGTGGCTTCGCTGGCCAAGGCTTATTGCTCAGAGGCCTACTTCCACGCTGCGGCGGAGAATATCCAGATCCACGGCGGTATCGGCTTCACGTGGGAGCACCCGGCGCACCTGTACTTCAAGCGCGCCAAGTCGAGCGAGTTGTTGTTCGGTGACCCGAGCTATCACCGCGAGCTTCTCGCACAGCGCATCGGCATTTAGGTTTACTGCGCGGCATGTCCGCCGTGACCATCTTCTTCTTGGTGATCTCGGCACTTGCCGTTTTCGCCATTGCTGCAGTCACGATTGGCCGTGAAGCCCGAAGGTTGGACTCGGTGGCACCACGCGCCGTGTATGACATTGACGAAGCAGTGGAATTCGTGGCGGCTCGCCTGCCTGGCGAGTCGCAGGCGCGCCTGACCTACGAGGAGTTGCGCAAATTGCTGAAGGCGCACATGGGCTGGCTCCATGCGAAGGGTTTGCAGCCGAAGGACGTGATCGATCGGCGCCAGGACATCATCGAAGAGGTGGTCGTTGGCGAGGAAACGGTGACCGCCTATTTGCTCGGTCAGGCCGAGTCACTGCGAATCGAAGTGCTCGACGACGTCGATGTCGTGCATGTGGTGCGGGGGCACCTGGATTATTTCGAGGCGATAGGCGCCGTTGGGCCGAGGGCCAACGACACCGACTCCTGACCCACGACGTTCTGCTTCCAAATCGATACGTAACGCTCGAGGTTTGGATTCGAGTACGGATCGTCATCCAAGCGATCGCGCCAACGTCGGCCGATCGTCTCCACCTCGAACGGCTTCAGCAGAGGAGAGCGTGTCTGTGATTCGAAGTGGTACACCCGAGCATGCGGTGTCCACACCACGCGGTAGCCAACTTCCTGCAATTTCAGACTGAAATCGACGTCGTTGTAATTGGACGGAAACTTGGTGCACAACCCACCAACCTGCTCGAAGGCACTCTTGCGGATGAGCGCAAAAGCAGCAATCACTCCGGAAACTTCGCGTTGCACGCGCAACATGCACTGTGCACCAACGTGCTCGGGGGAGCGATGTCGGTAGAGGTCGTAAGGAACTGGGTTCAATAGGTGCCCTGCGCTCTGGATGAGGCCGTCCTCGTACAGGAGCATCGGCCCCACCATTGCCACGGTGTCGTCCTCGAGCAACCCGAGCATCGTCTCCATTGCGCCGGCCGAGATGACCTCGGTGTCGTCGTTGACGAGGAGCAGATGTTCGCCCGTGGAGTGGGCCGCGCCGATGTTGACTTTTTCTGCAAAGTTGAACGGCTTGTCGTAGTCCACGAAGACACTGCGATACCCGCTGCGCATTGCCGACGCTTCGATCGCTTGACGGGCATCGGCAGGGGTGTCGTGGTCGAACACCACGATCAACTCAATGTGGCGATAGGTGAGTGTCGTGTTCAGCGAATCGATGCAGTGTGCGGCGAGAACGACCTCACGTTCGCCGATCGTTCCACGCGTTCCTCGTGTGGGAATGATTGCCGAGACGAGCGGACTGCCGGAGAGTCTGCGTCGAACTCGTACGACGGGCACGGCCGGGTCGAGTTCGCACGTGGCGTCGATGGCGAGCCGGCGGCAATGCTCCTCAACGGCGTTCAGTGACGCGTTGGGCTGCAGCGACTCGTCCTCGCTGCGGTAAAGCAGATGGGGCAAGCGAACGGGATTACTCACTTCGCACAAGCGCAGTGCTCGATCGTGTTCGTGGGCGATCGCGAGTGATTTCACGCCTCCGACGCGCTCTACGAGATCCAAACGGACTGCAATCAAGGTGCCCAGATAGTTGTGCCCGCGAAGTCGCTCGGGTGACCAACCTGGTCGGCGCACCTCGGCGTCGTGTTCGAAACGCCGTGGCGCGCGATGCTGAGAATCGCCGTAGACAATTTGGGTCGAGGGGTCGGCAAACGCGGCATCGAGTTCGGTGAGAGCCGTTGGGGTAAGCGCATTGCCCGTGCGCAGAAATACCACGACGGAGTCGCTCGGCAGCGGCACCATCTCACGTGCGACGGAGATTCCGGACAGTCTCATCGTTCGCATTCGAGTGATTCGCTCGTGCTCGATACTGGAGCCGAGCAACAACCACTGTGCTGGCCGAACCTGCGATGCAAGTAGTGACTCGGCGGTGCGGCGAACTTCGGTTGAGTTCGCTTTGGAGGCGTCGCAGACGACGACGAATCGCGCCGTCACCCGAGCAACCTCTTCAGCCCATAGCGCACGGGACGTGGAAGATGTCGATAGACGAATCGTGCCGCGCGGTAACGATTCTCGTGTACCCAGTCCACGCGATGGGTGGCCTGATCCTGTTTGGCGAACGAATCGTCGAAGCGGTAGCCATCGAGCGAACCGTCGCTTCCATAACGCGCAGATACTCGAGCTTCGACGCGTGCACCGATTTCGTCGTCGCGGCGGGCGAGTTCGTTCAGGTAGCGCTCGACGTTGACGGCCGCTTCGTCACCCATTCAGATCATCATGTTGAGGTTGGTCGTGATCGCCTTGCCCAACTCTTGATCGCCCGCAATGTCGACTTTCGAAGACGACGGATCGATGCGACCCATGGCAAGGGCGCAAAAGGTGTTGCTATCCATCTTCAACGTCGAGATCGGGTCGGCAACTTGATCGACGATTGCGGCACGGCCGTTGGTGACGAGCACCGGCACCGTTCGCTGCACGGGCCCGGTGATTTCGATTACGACACCGCGACCTTCGGGGGTCTGTGCGCGCTTACCTACCACGATGGGGATGGTGCGCAGCAGACGATCGATGGTGTGCTCGGCGGCGGGACCTCCTTCGTTGCCCGGCTTGCCAAGGGCACGACGTATGTCTTGTTCATGAGCCCAGCAGTCGAGCACACGTATGTGCAGGAAGTCGGCCATGGTTCCCGGGCCAGTGGGGGTCATTGTCTCGCGATTGAAATACTCCTCGCCCGCATCTTCGAGAAAGTCACGACTGTCTTCGATCAGGTCATTCCACTCGGCAAGAACCTCGGCACCGGACAGTGAGCGTCGCACATCGACATCATGTTCGTTGAACTCACCGATCGGGTTCTTTACGTGCGCACCTTGAATTGCGCGGTGCTTGGTGACGGGAAGTCCGATCATCATGCGCTCCACACCGATGAGGTGCGACAACGTGTCTTGCACCGTCCAACCCGGGCAGGCGGTCATTGTCTTCCACTGATCCTCAGTGAGATCAGCACATAACGCGGAGATCGACTGCCACGTGTCGGTCAGCTTGTCGATGGTGTCGGTGGGCCTCATCGGTTTCTCCTATCGGGCGGGATTTTGAATCGTTTGCCACTCACGATTCTTCAGGTACGGCGAGAATGCCTCGCCAATCGAGCGTAGGTCGGCATCGGTCTTGGGTGTCTTGATTTCGTAGAGCCCGGGAAAGGTCGAGTAGTTAATCGTCATATCCCACAGGCGCAGCGCGTCGTTACCGGTGGGCGCGGGCACGACGACAGGACCGAACACGGCGCGGCCTCCGAGCCGGTCGAGTACGGGCACACCGAAGGCGGCCAACTCACTGACGGCGAAGTCGTGATCGCGCTTAATGTCGTCGTGAGTCGTGGGATCGGCCAAGGCCTCGTCCCAGATGGAACCCGGTTGACCAATGTCGGCGAGCAATTCGATCGCCACGTCGTGCTCGTACGGTCGGCGACCTTCGTAGTGCAGCGCCGTCGCAATTCGTAGGTACCACGCACCACACAGCTCGTTGTCGAGTCGTCGCAGGTAGGCGCCGATGCGCATCGGTGTCCAGCCGTAGGCGATGTCGCGCTCCCAGGGGTGCTTCTTGCCCTCTGTTCGATTGATCTCCTCGAGGCTGAAGAACTTCCAGTTCACTCGAAGGCCCGTGAGTCGGGATACTTCGCGAATCCACAGCGAGGTTTGGAATGCCCAGGGGCAGATCGGGTCGAAATAGAAGTCGATCTCGGTCGGACGTTGAACCAATCCGCTCATTCGCTTGGAGACGCTACACGACTAGATTTGGACTCATGGCCCGACACAGTCGATTCGAACACACGCGTTTTCTCGGCGACAAGCGCACGCAGTTGGTGTATGACACCGATGAGTGGGCGGATCAAACGGTGATCGACGAAATCGCCGAGAGTGGTGTCGGATTGTGCTTCGGCCCGGACACCTTGGCTGAGGCGCGCAACCGCGGCTACACGCTCGCCACGCCGGGCAGGTCGCGGCGCCATCTCAAACCGCGTGCCTGACGTTTCGTGAACGGCACCCTGCTCTCCGGCGGGTTGAAACTTGATCGTTACCTGACGCAACCAACTGGCAAGAACGGCGCGTTGCCGGCACTCGTGTTGTGCCACGGCTATCCGAGTGGCGGAATCGACGCGCGACATTCCGCGGGTACTTTTCCTGAACTGTGTGATCGAGTGGCGAGCGAACTCGGTTGGGTGGCGATGACGTTCACGTTCCGTGGATGTGCCAACAGTGAGGGTGACTTCTCGATGCAGGGTTGGGTGGATGACCTGCGCGCGGCAGTGAGTCACGTGGTGGCAGAGACGTCACCTGGGGGGATCTGGCTTGTCGGCAACAACACGGGTGGCTCGCTCGCGCTATGCGTGGCAGCTGACGATCCGCGAGTAAACGGTTGCGCATTGTTGGGTGCTCGCGCGGATTTCGACGA
The DNA here is from genome assembly GCA_017856375.1 of Ilumatobacteraceae bacterium. Lineage (GTDB taxonomy): Bacteria > Actinomycetota > Acidimicrobiia > Acidimicrobiales > Ilumatobacteraceae > UBA3006. Next base: position 11,692 of record JAFMFC010000035.1, read on the forward strand.
TTGGGCCGAACAGCCACGACGATTCCTCGAACACTCGCGCGAGATCGGCACGGTGCGGCGCCCGAGTTTTCCGTCCTCGGTGGAGGAGTGGGGACGTGAGTTGCGGCGATTTCGTCCGACGGATGCGGCGAAGCGGTATGCGCCTCGTCCGCTGTTGTTGATGCACGGTGCCGACGACGACGTGGTGCCTACTGCAGACTCACGCGTGCTCGCTCAGGCGCACGGTTCGGCTGAGTTGCAGATTGTTCCGGGGGCGGGGCACCGTTTGCGCCACGACCCTCGGGCAATGGCGATGTTGCTCGGTTGGTTGGATCGTCAGCGCACTCAGGCCGGCTTGTAACTGTGGGAGTGCCACTCCCAGGCGCTGCCCACGATGTCGCGCAGATCGCGCGTTGCTTTCCAGCCAAGAATTGCTCGCACGAGAGTGGGGTCGGCAAACACCGTCGTCGGGTCGCCGGCACGGCGAGGCGCAAACTCGTATGGCACCTTGCGACCGCTCACTTGTTCGGCCATGTCGATGATTTCGAGCACCGATGTTCCCATGCCCGTTCCCACGTTGCACGCAATGCTCTTGCCACCTGTGGCGAGGTAGTCGAGTGCCTTGATGTGAGCATCTGCAAGGTCGACGACGTGGATGTAGTCACGAATACACGTGCCGTCTTGCGTGGGGTAGTCGTTACCGAACACTTGTAGTGGACCGCTTGCCCCGAGCATTGCCTTCATCACCCGAGGAACGAGGTTTTGCGAGTGCGACCAGTCTTCACCGATGACCGCGTCGTCGCTCGCACCAGCAGCATTGAAGTAACGCAGGCTGACGGAACGCAAGCCGATTGCGTCGCACGAGGTGAGGAAGCTCTCCATTGTCGACTTCGTCTCTGCATAGACGCTCTCGGGACGAAGCGGGGCTTCCTCGGTGACGGGGACATGTTCGGGATTGCCGTACACGGCGGCGGACGAAGAGAACACGAGGCGCTCGACACCATTGGCCAGAAGCGAGTGCACCAGTGAGATGGTGCCGGCCACGTTGTTCGACCAGTAGCGCAGCGGTTGCTCCATCGATTCGCCGACTGCCTTGTACGCGGCAAAGTGGATCACGTCGGTGACGCCGTACTTGCGCACGGTTTTTTCGACGAGCCGCTCGTCACGGATGTCACCCTCCACCAATGGAGTGCTACCTAGTCGCGAGCGAATCCCGAGCTCGAGCGTGTCGAGGACGACGACGTCTCGACCGAGTTCGACGAGCGCGCGTACCGTGTGCGAGCCGATGTAGCCGGCACCTCCGGTGACGAGGATGGTCATTCGCTCACCCTAACGAGTGGGTTTGCGTGCTGATTTCTGGGCCGACTTCTTTGCGGGTTTCTTGGGGCGATCCTGCTTGTCGAGGTCTGCGGCCTTTTGCATCTTTTTGAACCCGCGCACCTTGAGCAGTGCGGCAGGAGAATGAATGTCAGCCACCGATCGAGGCTGAGCATCGGAGAACACGCCTGCCGCTTTCTTCCAGCCATTTGGCCGAAAGCCAAAACGCTTGCCGAGGAGCGCGATGAAGATCTCAGCCTTCTCTTCGCCGTATCCGGGCAAGATGCGCAAACGTCGCTTCAGTTCTGTCGCTTCACTCACGCCCTTCCAGATGTTCGATCCCTTGCCGGCGTACTCGTCAGCGATGATTTCGCACAGCGCATGGATGCGTCGAGCCATGCTGTCGGGGAACCGATGGATAGCAGGCTTTTCGCGACACACCGCGACGAACTGCTCGACATTCATGGAGGCGATCTTCTTTGCGTCGCAATGACCGAGACGTTGTTTGATCGTGTACGGGCCAGTAAACGCCCACTCCATCGGAACCTGTTGATCGAGCAGCATCCCAATCAACAGCGCGGTTCCGTCGCGGCGAAGCAACTGATCGCCAGCAGGAATACCGGTGATGTACAGCGGTTTTGGTGTGGTGGTCGTCGTCACGAAAGGCCTTACTTGTTGAGTGCAGATGGAGTTTCGGGATCGATTCCGTAGCGGGCGATCGCGTCGGACACGACTTTACGATCGAGCGAGCCGGCATTGGCGAGTTCTGCGAGCACTGCCAC
>JAFMFC010000036.1 GCA_017856375.1 Ilumatobacteraceae bacterium
CGCTAGACGCAGCGGTTGATGATCGTTCCCACTCCTTCGAGGGTGGTTTCGATCACGTCACCGGGCTGCAGATACTTCGGCGGCTTCATGCCGTGGCCAACGCCGGAAGGCGAGCCCGTGTAGATCACGTCACCGCTGCGCAACTCGACGATGCTCGACAGGAACGACACCACCTTGTCGATCGAAAAGATCATGTCGTGGATCTCGGTGTTCTGGCGTGGTTCGCCGTTTACCGAGCAACCAATCGCCAAGGTGTCGCGTCGCGGGTGTTCGCGCACGTCACCCACCCACGGGCCAATGGGGGAGAAGCCGCGGCGACTCTTGCCCAGGCTGAACTGCGGCGGCGCTCCTGCGTATTGCAGACCGCGGTCCGATACGTCCTGTCCCGCGCACAATCCGGCGATGTGGCTCCACGCTTCACCGACAGGAATGTCGCGGCCACCTTTGGCGATGACCACCACCACTTCGGATTCGTAGTCGCAAGTGTCGCCGACGATCGTCACGGTGCCAGTCGGTGAGTTCAGCGAACTGGGGAACTTGGCGAAGACCAGCGGCTGACTGGGAGTCTGGCTGTTCATCTCTTCGGCATGTTTGCGGTAGTTGAGACCGACGGCGAACAGCTGGCTCGGTCGCGGTACCGGACAGTCGAGTTCGCTGAGGTCAACTGGACGCGCCGAAGAGTTGGCGAGTTCATCGATCCGCGAACGCAATTCATCCCAGTGACCGATGCACTGCATCGGATCGGCAGGAAGTCCAAGTGTGCGCTCGATGTCGACTGCATTCGGCTTGCGATCGTCACCGAAGAATGCGTGCGCGCGACCGCCGATCGAACCGAAACGCAACATCATTTGCCCTGCCCCCGCTGCTTGGCGCGAAGTTCCTTTTCTCGCTGCTTGCGCTCTGCACGAATTCGCTTTTTCTCTGCGACATCTGCACTTTCCGCCTGTGCGGCAGGGGAAGCAGAATTCTGCGTGGCGGGAATCTGAAAGCGCTCATCCTGTGCAACGAGCTTGCGGAATCCACCGAGGCCAACCGAATACTGAATCGTCATCATTCGCACGGCGTCCAGTCCGAACTCTTCGATCAACTTCGGCAACGCCATCTGCAAGTCCTCGTAGCTGGGGTCATCTGAGCGATCACCGAGCATGTCAATGGCTTTGTTGGTCGCGGCCTCGCCGAGCACGACACCGGTGTCGAGGTGCGCGCGACGTGCCTTCATCGCCTCACGGAGACGTGATCCGAGGGTGGCCGGTTCGTCGAACGAGCCGGCAGGCAGAGCGAGCATCTTGGCAAGGGGATCGCGCAATTTCTCGTCCACGGCAAGCGCCATTGCGGCAAGTGACTCGTCAGAGATCGAGGCGATCACGGCCGCATACCGACGCTCGAGAAGGATGCCGTCGCGGGAGGTGCTCACTGCCATTTACGTACCTGTTTCTGTCTCGTTCTAGTCCTGATTGGAAGTGGTTCAGTGTGTCAGGGCGCAGGACACATCGCTACCGAAACGGGCGCAGTGAAAGACTGGAGTCGTGGGCACAACGAAGGGGGCCACGCCGGCGATCGTCGCTTTGGCCGCACAGGGCATTGCCCATACGGTGCATCACCTCACCGCCCATCCTGGAGAAGAAGGTTTCGGCAAGGCTGCGGCTCGATCACTCGGCGTTGAGGAGCGGCAGGTATTCAAGACGTTGCTCGCGCGCGCGGACGGCACGCCAGTGGTGGGGATCGTCCCCGTGAGCGGCACACTCGCACTCAAAGCATTGGCGCAGGTGATGTCGGCGAAGCGTTGCGAAATGATGGAACCGCGCGATGCGGAGCGATTGACTGGTTACGTCGTGGGCGGCATCAGTCCGTTCGGTCAACGTCAGCGATTGGTCACGGTGCTCGACGAATCGGCGTTCGAGTTCTCCACCATCTTCGTGAGTGGTGGGCGCCGTGATCTCGACATCGAACTGGCACCACAAGACCTCGTCACCGTGTGCGACGCGCGAGTGGGAGCGATCAGCGGGTGACGAGACCGTGAATCTCGCGGATCACCATCTGGTGTGACGCACCCACCTCGACATCGCCGAGCGAACCACTGGCACCGGTGTTGGAGGTCCAGGTGACGTGCCAGCGAATGGCGAGTGATGCGTCGAACATGTTGTTGGGTTCTCCGGCGGAGGAGTGTCGATAGGTGTACATGCACGGCGAGGGCAGGTGATCGCCGAATGCATCGACCCACGGGAGGCCCGGGCCAGTGCATTCAGTTTCACCCGAGCCAAGTTCGCCATCGCCGGGATCGAAGATCAGTTTCTTCGGTGTCGCCGTCGTGGTCACGATCAGTGGTCCACTGGGCGTGGGAACCCACGCTGTCGCGCGAACGGGAACCCATAACAAAGGGTTGACCCAGAACCAGGTGCCGATGTTGACGACTCCGCGCCGGGCAGGTGGCGCGAATTCGCCCCATGGCGCAGGGATGTTGTCGTAGACGACTGCAGATGCTTGGTTGGCGAGTGTGTCAGGGCTCACTTCCGGCACCCAGTGGTAGGCACTCGATTCGTCGGCGCAGGTGTAGTCGTACAACCGATAGTCGATGCCGTTGGCGTCACGACGAACTTCTTCGAACATGTCCATGCTGGGGTCACGCGTATCCACTGGTGACCATTCGCACGACGAGCCGCTAGCGGGTGGCGCTCCGAAGCTGACCCCCGCCATGATCTGGGTGCCGCTGACACCGGCGCGGGTAGATCCGCCGCCGTCACTGGCGTGGGCGGGTAGGGCGCACACCGCGAGCACCGCGAGTGCGGCTAACAGGCGTCGCGTTCGATGGCGTAACGCGTGACGATTTCCGAAAACCATTTCCACCTCCCTTGGTGCAACTGCATGGACCATGTCGAAAAAATCGAGATGGCCCGGTCGTTGAACACGATGTGTACGCCCGGGATCGTTTCGGTGTCGTACAACACGAGGGCGTCATAGACGCACGTCGTCACCTCGGCCACGCCAGGTTCCATCATGCGGATCGAGGACAGGGTGGGGCGAAACGCTCCCTTGCCAACAACCGTGCGCAAGCCGAAGTCGACGCGTTCTTTCATTAGTGCTCGCAGCTCGCGGTCATAGGGGCTGCCAGGAACGCCGAGGCGCTCGAAGTTGCATTGCTCGGGGAAGCGTCCGCACACGACGCGCTCGTCGATCAAGGCGAGCACATCACGGCGGGTGGGCGCAGAGACCAGATCGGGGGAGAGTGACGTGGTGGTCGAAACATCAGATTCGACGCGATTCACTGGTGTCGCAAACGACGAGTGCGTTGGTGCAACGATCAGCGCGGTGGGTTGAGTCGTGCAACCGGTCAGCACGAGGGCCAACCACCAACGAGCTTTGTGGGACATGACCGCCTCCGCCGATGACAGTTCTGTCGATGTGTTGGGCGAATCATGACAAAGACGCGGTTCGTTCGTCCAATTTGGTCGCAGCAGGGCGACGGTAGAGTTGATGAACCCCAAAATGAGCCAACAGCACCCTGACCTGGAGGCCGAACAGGCCTATATCGACCGCGCGTACCTCTGCTTGGAAAAGAGCAGGGAAGATGCCTGGCGAATCCGCAGCCTGAACGAGGCCGATACGGGGGGCACCTTCCAGGCGCGCTACGAACGAAACGCGTTCGACGAGCAGCTGCTGGCTCGCCTCACCAATCTCGATCTCGGTGACGCGGCGCTCGTCTTCGGGCGCATTGATCGCGCGCAAGGCGAAGCCATCGAGAGTTTCCACATCGGGCGTTTGGCAGTGGCTGACGAACAGCGCGAACCAGTCGTGGTGGACTGGCGTGCGCCGGTGGCAGAACCCTTCTATCGAGCCACGGGACGTGAGCCGATGGGTCTTGCCCGGCGTCGTCACTTCGCCGTCGAAGGTCGTCAACTACTCGGCATCGAAGACGAGTTGTTTGGTGAAGGACATCTCGGCATCGGTCACGATGACGGTCTTGACGGAGTGCAGCAACAAGAAACAGGGTTGCGCGGTTATGGCACGTTGCTCACCACCCTCGCGCGCGGACGCACCGGTCAACTCGGCGACATCGTCGCCACTATTCAGGCTGAGCAGGACGAAATCATTCGCTCCACGCACAACGGAGTGCTCGTTGTGCAAGGTGGCCCCGGTACGGGCAAGACGGTGGTGGCGCTGCATCGTGCCGCGTATCTGCTGTACACGCATCGCTTTCCACTCGAGGATCAGGGTGTTCTCGTGCTCGGTCCGAATCGAGTGTTCCTGCGTTACATCGAACGCGTGTTGCCCTCACTTGGTGAAGCGGGCGTCGAGCAGGCGGTGTTGGCCGACCTCGTGCCAATGCATCGCTTCGGACTGAAGGAAGATCCACGAATCGCGAGAGTCAAGGGCTCGTTACAGATGACCGAGTTCCTGATCAAGGCCGTGCGCGATCGCGAGCGCCCGCTTAGGGAGGATTTTGTCTTGCCGTACGGCGCCGGTTATCTGCGCTTGAAGGTCGGCGAGTCGGCACGCATCGTGCGCGAGGCGCGCCGTCGATTCCGACGTCACAATGCCGCATATCGCTGGGTGGAAACCGAAGTGGTGGCAGCCTTGGCCGCTACCGGTCGCGAGCAGAATCCCGATCTCGAAACCCTGCGCGACAGCCTGCGCGATATCGCCGAGTATCGCGCGCTCCTCGTGCGCATGTGGCCCATCCTCACCCCGGCCGAATTGCTCAACGACCTGTTCGGCTCGAAGGCGTTATTGCGCAGCGCAGGCGAATCGCTCGCCGACGATGAGTGGCCGTTGCTTTATCGAGATCGCCAAGCGTTGCTCGATGAAGTGCAGTGGAGCGATTCCGACATTGCATTGCTGGATGAGGCGATGGCGTTGCTCGGCCCTCGCCCGCGCAAGAGCGGACGCATTCACGAAGCCGACGAGGTGCGCACGTTCGGGCACATCGTGATCGACGAGGTGCAGGATCTCACGCCGATGCAGTTGCGCATGGTGTCGCGCCGCAGCTTGAACGGCGCAATGACCGTGGTGGGCGATCTCGCCCAGGCCACGGGGCCGTTCGCTCCGAACACCTGGGATGACATCCTGCGGTATCTGCCAGACAATCGACCGTCCAAGGTGGTCGGTCTCTCCGTCGGCTATCGCATCCCGGCGCAGATCATGAAACTTGCTGAGCGGGTGATGAACGAGGCTGCCCCCGGTCTTCGCGCTCCACGTTCCATTCGCGAGGGTGATGCAGAGCCATTGATCATCGAGACGAAGAGCCTCGTGGGCGAAAGCGTGCAGCACGCCATCGCAATGCGCGATCAACTCGAGGGTGGCAACGTGGCCATCGTCGCGGCGGATTCACGTTGTACCGAAATCGAAGACGAGTTGACGAAACGAAACATCGAGTTTGGTCGGGCAGGTAGCTCGGGGCTCACCTTCGATCTCACGGTCGTACCGGTGAGCGTGGTGAAGGGTCTCGAATTGGACGGCGTAATCGTGGTCGAACCAACAGAGATCGTCGAGTCGGAGTTGCACGGCATGCGTGCGTTGTATGTGGCGCTTACTCGATCCACCCGCCGACTCGCGGTGGTGCATGCTCGGCCGATGCCGACTTCGATGCTTTAGCCCAGCAGCGCGTTGATCACCAGTTCGATGAACCGCAGAGCCTTGCCCGCATCGGCAGGTCGATTTCGCTCAACGGAGGTCACGGCCAAATCGACCACACGTCGTACGTCCTCGACGTACTGCTCGCCGCGATCGACGATCTGCGGTTCGAGTGCGCTCCAGATGCGCTCTACATACTCAAGCTCCTCGCGTGCCCGTGAGCGGTCGCCCTCGGCCAACGCTTCGGACATGATCCCGAAGGAAACCTTCAATTGATCCAGTAGTTCGTTCACGTCCCCGGTCGGGTCGGGGCGCTCCGCAGTGCTCGTCGTGGTGGTGAGTTCTGCATCGATGATTTCCGTCGCGCAACCGGATGCGATCGCAGTCATGGCTACGACCATCGGTGCCAAGAGAAGTCGGCGCATCTTCAGTGGGCGACGAGAATCTTGGAGCAGGCGAACTGATCGAGTCCGACAGTCTTGTCGTTGATCGCCACCTGCAGTCCGCCGTCGCTCGTGACTTCGCGCACTGCACCGCGCGAACCAGGGGTGACCGATGAGCGCTCGAGGAACTCGAGCATCCCGGGTTCGAATTCCAACTCTTCAGGAATGCGAGTGACAGTGAACTCGTCGCCAATCTTGAGTGTGGCGAGTGGAACGAGATCGCTGGCCGAATAGTCGGAACCGGGAATCGGGTTGCCGTGCGGGCAAGTGGTGGGATTGCCGAGCATCTTGCTAATGGCTTCCTCGACGTCGTCGCTGAGCACGTGTTCCCATTTGCCGGCTTCGTGGTGAGCTTGGGCCCAGGACAGCCCGAGCACATCGGTGAGGAATCGTTCGGCCAGGCGGTGCCGGCGCACCACGCGCTCGGCGAGCGTTTCACCTTTCTTGGTCAGGGTGATCTTGGGGCCGGTCAGCTTGATCAGACCTTCGCTTTCCATGCGGCGAATCATTTCTGACACCGACGGTCGCGACACGTTCAACCGTTCAGCAACGCGTGCCTGAATGACGTCCACATTGTCTTCACGGAGCTCGAAGATGCATTCGCAATATTCTTCGAAGGCGGGGTGGTGTTCGCCCGGATTCGGCATGAAGTCAGGCTACTGAGACTGCCAAGCGGGTGAGGAGTCAGCCGACGATCTCGCGGAGGCCGCCCCACACGAGCTCGGCCACCATCCGACCCACTTCTTGTGGATCGAACGCGGTGCGTTGCACGATCAGGTGACGTGCAACGGACTCGCAAGTGCCGACAACCCCGTGGGCGAGCAGATCGAGTCGCTCTGGTTCGATCTTGTTCGAGATCAGGGGAGCAATCGCTTGTGCCATTGAGTCGAGGACGTTTTGAATGGCGGTGGTGAACTCGGGATCGTTCCGCACGCCAGAGTCGAACAAGAAGCGAAACGAATCGTTGTAGGTGGCCACCCATTGAAAGAACGCGATGGCGCCAAGTTCTGTCTTCGTGCGTCCATCACCTTGTGCAGATGAGGCGCTCGTGACGCTTTCAATCATTTGGTGCCCGACGTCTTCAATGATCGCGAGAAACAGAGCGCGCTTCGAGGCGAAGTGCTGATACACGACTGGTTTGGTGATTCCCGCTGCTTCGGCCACGTCGTTCATCGACGTTTCGTGGAAGCCGCGTTCGGCAAAGACGCGCAAGGCAACCTCGAGGATCTGATCCTTGCGTTCGGGGGCGGGGAGTCGAACGGACATGTGGTCGTCACCGTATCGGTGGGGCGCTCTAGACGCCCAGTTGGCGATCTTCCTTTTCTGCGGCCTTGATCGCATAGCCAATGACGATGGCAGGGGCGAGAAGTATCGAGCCAACGATCAGCCCACCGGTGGCAATACGGGCGACAAGTGCAGAGAAGTCGGTGAATGCACCGATCATCACCGCAACGATCGAGACTCCGAATGCTGCATAACCCACTCGTGTGGCGAGTGCATTCCACCGCGCGATGACGGCCCGTCTCTCACGCACCGGATCGGAGGATTGGGGGGTTGAAGACATAATCTCGGTGTCATGGTAGGTGCGCGCCGATGACCAGTGGCGAGCGCAGCGTCGTGAGCGAAATGAACGGTGAGGTAGCCGTCCTCACCCTTGCGCGGCCTGAAAAGCGAAATGCGCTCGATGTCTCGATGCTGGAGTCGATCCGAGTCGCCCAGCGCGCTGCTGAGTCGAGCGGGGCACGGGCGATGTTGTTGTGTGGGCAAGGCCCGGTGTTTTGTGCCGGGGCAGATCTCTCGGGGGTTCGCGAGAGTGACTTCCACCAGGTGTTGAACGAGGTTCTTGTGGCGTTCACCGAACTGCCGTTCCCGGTGGTGGCCCACGCCCACGGCTCGGCGCTTGGAGCCGGTGTGCAGTTGTTGGCGGTGAGCGACTTGCGCGTGGCAACTCGCGAGTGCGTCATCGGTGTTCCTGCTGCGCGTCTTGGTCTCGTGGTGCACCACTGGACGGTGCAGCGTCTCGTTCGGGAGTTCACGCCATCCGTTGCGCGGGCAATGTTGCTCGCTGCGGAAACGTACGACGCCTCTCGCCTGCATTCGATTGGTGCAGTGCATCGCATCGGCGACTTCGAATCGGCATTGCAGTGGGCTCATGAACTGTCGCGTATGGCGCCGCTCAGCATGCGTGGACACAAACTTGCACTCGATGCGGAGTTGTTGAACGATGCGGTGCGCGATTCGCGTCTCGCTGCGCTCGACAGCGATGACGCGGCTGAGGGGCGACTCGCATTCTCCGAAAAGCGCGTACCGAGGTTCAGCGGGCGATGAGCGCGGTGATCGAACTGCACGACGTGGTGGCGCTGTATGGCAGCCATCCGGCATTGGCTGGCGCGACGCTGCGCGTTAATCGCGGGGAGATCATCGTCGTTCGCGGACCAAATGGTGCCGGCAAGTCGTCGCTGTTGCGGCTGTGCGCGGGATTGGTGGCGCCGAGCCGCGGTACGGCCGTTGTGCTCGATCATGACTTGTCGGTCGATCGCGACCGTGTCGGCAAGCGGGTTGGTCTGCTCGGACAGCGCAATGGTTTGTTCCTCGACTTGTCGGCAGCCGAGAATGTGCAATTTTGGGGACAGTTGAGTGGCGCAAGCGCTGCAGAGATGAGCGAGGCGATGCAGCGAATGGGCATCACTAACTCGCTGGCAACTCGGCGAGTGGGCTCGATGTCCACCGGCCAACGCAAGCGTGTCGCGCTCGCGTGCCTTGTCACTCGTCGTGCCGAGTTGTGGCTACTGGACGAACCGCACTCCGGTCTCGATGCGTCAGGCCGCGATGAACTGGACGAAGTCCTGCGTCAGGCAGCGAATGCGGGAGCCACCATCGTGCTTGCTTCGCACGAATCGGAGCGTGCGGAACGTCTTGGTGCGCGCGTGGTGTCGATGTCGGGTGGGCAGGTCGTGTCGTGAATTCACTTGGTACGGGTGGTGTCGCGTGGCATGTGGCGATGAAAGATCTGCGCATCGAGTGGCGCGGCAGGGTAGTGATCAATCAAGTGCTGCCGTTTGCCGCACTTGTCATGGTCGCCTTTGCTTTTGCCCTCGACAGCGATGCCGTGTTGCAGCGCACCGCGGGCGGACTCGTGTGGTTGGCGACGATGTTCTCCACGTTTCTTATCGTGCAGCGTTCATACGCAGCCGACGTCGACGACGGTGCGCTCGAATCGTTGCGCGCGGCGGGAATCGACATGCAGGGTGTCTTCCTCGGTAAGTCACTGGCGGTAATGGTGGAGCTGTTCTTGTTGCAGTGCGTGCTCGTGCTTGTCGGGTTCGTGTTGTACGACGTGCAGATGTCGCTATCGGGTTGGGGAATGTTGCTCGTGACGATGGTGGGGGCAACGCTCGGACTCGGTTTCGTCGGCGTGCTCTACGGCGGACTGATCGCCGGCGCGGGCTACCGCGAAACCTTGTTGCCGTTGCTGGTTCTGCCCGTCGTTGCACCCGTGTTGCTCGCCGCCACTCGGGCCACCGAATCGGCCATTGGCGTCTCCGGGTTGACCATCGCCGACGGCTGGCCGTGGGTCGGCATCCTCTTTGTCTTTGCAGGAATTTTCGGATTGGGAGGTCTGCTGTCGTTCGACAGCGTCGTTGAGGGATGATGGAGAGCCGTGAATTCGACCCCCCGTACTGAACCGGCTCGCGTCGGTACTCCCGCAACGCGCGTCTTTGGGTTGCTCGCCGTGTTGTTCCTCGGTTGGGTGGTGGTCGGTGGTCTGTTCATCACACCAGCAGACGCCATCCAAGGTGATTCGGTGCGCATCATGTACGTGCACGTGCCGACGGCATGGGTCGCCTATCTCGCATTCATCGTCACTGCGATTGCTTCGGCCGGCTATTTGTTCGGCAAGCGTCACTCGCTCGGCTTCGATCGTGTTGCCGGCGCATCGGCAGAAGTGGGCGTGTTGTTCATGGCTCTCACCTTGATGTCGGGAAGTTTGTGGGGTCGTCTCACCTGGGGCACGTTCTGGCAGTGGGATCCGCGTCTCACCACGACGGCGTTCTTGTTCGTCACTTATCTCGGTTACCTCGCGGTGCGCGGTCTCGGTGGCACGCCCGAGCGACGTGCCAAGCGTTCTGCAATTCTCGCGCTGCTTGCCGTGCTCGAGATTCCGCTCGTGCACTTCAGCGTGTTGCTGTGGCGCAGCTTGCATCAAGAGGCGAGTGTGCTCAGCAGTGATGGCGACGTGAAGTTGGATGACCTGATGTTGTTCACCTTGCTCGTCGGCGTGCTCGGCTTCACGGCCTTGTACGGCTGGCTGGTGTCGCACCGCCAACGCATCCTTACGATGCGCGACATCGAAGAGGCCAAGGGCATCGACCTCGCCATCTCCGAGCGCATCGCCGAAGGGAGTGTGCGATGAAAGACGTCGGCTTCATTGCGCTGACCTATGTCGTCACCTTCGGCGCGATCATCGCGATCGTGGCGCGCACGTTGATCACGGGTTCGAGACTGTCGAAGAAGATTCCCGATCAGGACAAGCCATGGATCTGAGTCCACGCGAAACAAATGTTTCCCCCGCGCCACGTGTGCGCAAGCGCCAGTGGCGTTATGTGGCGCTGTTGCTCGTGGTGGCGGTGGCGGGCATCGTGGTGGTGTCGCAGTTCCTCACCTCGGCCATCGATTACTACTGCAACGTCGACGAGATTGGCGTGAAGGAAGGTTGTGATCCCGATCGACGAATCCGCGTGCAAGGCACGGTGGAAGAAGGTTCGGTGAAGGAAGTACTTGGCGCAACGATGTTCACCCTCGAGTTCAACGGGGAGAAGCTCGCGGTCGCCTACGAAGGTGATCCAGGCGGCATTTTCCAGGAGTGCATCCCTGTCGTGGCGCACGGTCGGTTGAACGGAGACACGTTCGAGGCCAATCGAATCGAAGTACGACACTCGAATGAGTACGTGGCAGAGAACTCCGAGCGAGTGGAAAAGGCCGAGAAGGCCGGCTGCTCGATGATCACCGGATGATCGGGGCGATCGGCAGGGCACTCCTGCTCGTGGGAGTGGTGGGTTCGTTGTTCGGCGCCATCGCCGCGTTCAGCGCCGCACGCGCCAAACAGATCAACAACCCGAACGAGAGCGTCGCGCGACTCGTGCCGCGGTTCGCATGGCTCGCCTTCGGTGCGGCGGTGCTCGCGTTCGTGACGATGGAGTGGGCGATGGTCACACGTGATTTCTCGCTCGCGTATGTGCAGAAGGTGGGCAGCACGGCAACGCCCACGCTCTACAACCTCGCTGCGGTGTGGAGTGCGCTCGAAGGTTCGATCCTGTTGTGGGTGCTCGTGCTTGCCGGCTACGTGGTGGGCGTGTACCACTGGTTGCGCCGCAAGCGCGACGACGAACTCGGTTTGTGGGCAATGGGCGTGATGTTCGTCGTCTCGCTGTTCTTCTTCCTCATTTCATTCGGTCCGGCGAACCCCTTCGCCGCAGGAGCACCCGGCGTCACCGACGGACCTGGCCCGAACCCACTACTGCAGAACCACATCCTCGTGATGTTCCATCCACCGATGCTGTACCTCGGCTACGTCGGTTTCACCGTGCCGTTCGCATTCGCGATCGCCGCGTTGATCACCGGTCGTGTGGGTGAAGGGTGGCTGCTTGCCACGCGTCGCTGGACACTCGTGTCGTGGGGCTTCCTCACGTTCGGCATCGTGCTCGGCGGTTGGTGGAGCTACGAGGTGCTCGGTTGGAGCGGCGTGTGGGCGTGGGATCCGGTGGAAAACGCCTCGCTCTTGCCATGGCTCACCGGCACTGCCTACATCCACTCGGTGCTCGTGCAAGAGCGTCGTGGCATGTTGCGTGTCTGGAACCTCTCGCTCCTCGTAGCCACGTTCAGCTTGACGATTCTTGGCACGTTCCTCACCCGGTCTGGTGTGTTGAACAGCGTGCACGCGTTCAGCGAGAGTGACATCGGCCCGTGGTTGCTCACGTTCTTTGCCGTGATCGTGGTGGTGTCGATCGGCCTCATCGGTTGGCGTGGTGATCGCCTGCACGCGCCGGGCAGTATCGACTCACCGATCTCTCGTGAAGGTGCGTTCCTTGCCAACAACGTGTTGCTCAGCGTGTTCGCCTTCGTGGTGTTGCTGGGCACGGTCTTCCCGCTGGTGGTCGAAGCACTGCAGTCGCGCACCATCGTGGTGGGCGAGCCGTTCTTCGATCGGATGAGTATTCCCATCGGCATCGCGATCCTCACCATCATGGCGATTGCGCCGGTGTTGCCGTGGCGCAAAGCATCGGGAGAGCTGTTGTCGCAGCGGTTGTTGTGGCCGGCAATCTTCGGCATGGTGGCGCTGCTCGTCAGCGTGCTCGTGGGTGCCACGGGTCTTGCACCACTTCTCACGTTTGCCCTCGGCGGTTTCGCTGCAGGTTCGGCACTGCGTCAGATTGCGCTCGCGTCGCGTCGACAGGGTTGGCGTGGGTTCGTCGGCCGCGCCAATGGCGGGATGATCGTGCACCTCGGCGTCATTCTCATGTCGGTGGCGCTCGCTGCATCCAACAGCTACACGCACAGCCAGGAACTGGATCTCGTGCAGGGCAGGCCCGCCTCGTTCTCGGGGCACACCTTCGAGTTGGTCGACGTGGTGGAGGAGACCACCGATCGCAGCGTGAGCGTGAAGGCGCTGGTGTCTATCGACGGTGGCCAGGCGTATGCGCCGGCGATCACGCGGTTCACCAAGATCGGGATGAATGTCGGCACGCCTTCGGTGCGCACTGGTCTCGCGAAAGACATCTATCTCACTCTCGAGCCTCCGGTACGTCAGGATTCCGGTGAAGCGCGCATCAAGGTCTTCATCAAGCCGATGATCCTGTGGTTATGGGTGGGCGGTTTCATGATGGCGTTCGGCACTCTGCTTGCGCTGTTCCCGGGTCGTCGCCGTCGTCGCGCCACCGATCCAGTGTCGGCCGACGTACCACTTGATTCGAATCTCGAAGAAACAGCGGGTCGATGAGGCGTCGCGTTGCCCCGATCGTTGCGTCGTTCGTTGGCGTGGTGATGGTGGCGTTCCTATGGGTGCTCGTCAGTGCCGAACCGAACGCACCTGATGACGCGTTCTCGCCGCTCGTCGGGCAACCAGCGCCAGCGGTGGTGACTACGACGCTGGATGATGCTCCGTTTGATCTCGCGCGCCGCAAAGGCTCGTGGGTGGTGCTGAACTTCTTCAACTCCACGTGTGTTCCCTGCATCAACGAGCACGATGAACTTTTGGCTTTCGCAGCTGCACAACAAGACGAAGAGAACCCGGCCGAGATGTACACCGTGGTCAATGACGACTCCGATGAGGCGGTAACTGAGTTCTTCGCAGCCAATGGTGGCGAGTGGCCGAAGTTGCGCGACCCTGACGGCGCGGTCGCCGTTGCCTTCGGCGTGGCACGTGTTCCCGAGACGTGGCTGATCGATCCCAATGGTGTGGTGCGTCTGCGCATTGCGGGGGAGCTCACGCCATCGCTGCTCGATGAACAGTTGGCATCGCTGCGAACGGCGTTCGGCATATGAGTGCGCGCGTGCGAGCGAGTTTGTGGGTGCTGTTGGCCGCCGCGTTCGCCGGTCTGCTCGCCTTCGGCACGTTGCGTGAGAGTGGGCCGTTGAGTCAACAGGATCGCATCGATTCGATCTCACGACGACTCGCGTGCCCCACGTGCTCGGGCGAAAGCATCTATGTGTCTCGCGCCGCCGCAGCCGAGTCGATTTATGCCGAAATC
>JAFMFC010000037.1 GCA_017856375.1 Ilumatobacteraceae bacterium
GCCCCGCCAGACTTTTACCGCAAACTCGGCGCGTAGTCGCTGGGTACGCTGTTTCCCGTGAACAACGATCTTCGTGAAGCGCTGAAGAAGAAGGTTTCAGAGAAGATTGATGCGCTGACGAGCGATCTCGTCGCCATCAGCCACGACATTCATGCCCACCCCGAGGAGAATTGGGTGGAGTACCACGCGCATCGCGTGCTCACCGAAATGGTGTCCGACAATGGCGTGAGGGTGGAGCGCAGCGCCTACGACGTGGAGACGGCATTCGCGGCAGAGGTGGGATCCCAAGGACCCACGGTGGCGGTGTTGTGCGAGTACGACGCACTGCCGGGAATTGGGCACGCCTGTGGACACAACATCATCGCTGCAGCCGGCATGGGTGCGGGCTTGGCTCTCGCCTCGGTCGCCGAAGAAGCTGGTGGCCGCGTGCGGTTGCTTGGAACGCCCGCCGAAGAGGGTGGCGGCGGAAAGATAGAGATGGCACGCAAGGGTGCGTTCGACGGCGTCGATGCCGCGATGATGGTGCACCCCTCAGACGAAGACAACGCGCGCATCAATGCGCTCGCCGTGCAACACGTGTTGGCAACGTACGTCGGTCAGGCTGCACACGCTTCGATGGCGCCACATCTTGGCAAGAACGCCCTCGATGCTGCGGTGCTCGGCTACATGAACATCGCTGCTTTGCGCCAGCACATCCTGCCGACGGAGCGAATTCATGGCGTCTTCTTGCGCGGCGGCGACAAACCGAACATCGTGCCGAAGGAAACGGAAATGGATTGGTACGTGCGATCGGCAACGTTCGAGTCGCTGCAGGAGTTGAAGAAGAGGGTTGCCGCGTGCTTGGAGGCGGGCGCACACGGAACGGGCTGCCACTGCAAGTTGGAGTGGGTGAAGAACCCGTTCGCCGACATGAAGGACAACGCGCCGTTGCTCGGCGCGTATGCGGCGAACTCTGCACAGTTCGGTCGCGTCTTTTCCACCGAACCCACGCCGTGGATAGCGGGAGCTTCCACTGACATGGGCAATGTCAGTTACCTCGTTCCCTCCATCCACCCGATGCTCGCCGTTGCACCGAAGGGAGTGTCGCTGCACACGCCCGAGTTCGCGGAGCACGCCATTTCCGCAGCCGGAACGAAGGCAATCGTGGACGGCGCCAAGATCATGGCCATGACCGCCATCGACGTATGGGCAAGCGCTTCCCTGAGGGAGCAAATGCTCGACGATTTCGGCGATGGTGCGGTGCCCGAAGGGGTGCTCTGATCGGCGTCACCGGTCGGACTGATCGCCATAGATGACGAGGTCGAGCGGATGAAGAGCCGTCTCGCGTTTCCGTTACTGGAAACTGCGAACCTTGCCTCCGGCACTGCCAACGGCATGGTGATGATCACCTTGCCATGGCTTGTTCTCGAAACAACTGACTCTGCGGCCAAGGCGGGATTATTGGCCGCGTTGTCGGCAATACCTGGCGTGATCGTGTCGCCGATCGTCGGTGGGTTGATCGATCGGGTGGGTAGGCGAGCAGTGTCGATCTTTTCTGACGTGATGTCGGCTCTTTCGGTGCTGTTGTTCGTGGTGGTCGATCAAGTCGGGCACCTGACCTATCCCTGGATCGTCGCGATCGCGGTACTCGGAGCTGCGTTCGATCCTGCGGGATACACGGCGCGCAAGGCGCTGATCACGAATGCAGCGGTGGCCTCCGACATCGGACAGGACACGGCGAACGGTCGACATGAAGGGATCTTCGCCGTCGGCTGGATGTTGGGGCCGGCGCTTGGTGCGGGCCTGATTGCTCGCAGTGGGGCGGTGACTGCCCTCGGAGTCACTGCAGTGATGTTCGTGATTGCCACATTTGCGGTACTTGCCATGCGGGTCGACGACGAGCATGGTCGAGTCGAAACCGCTCACGAGTCGTTCCTCGAGTCGCTGAAAGAGGGCGCGCGAGTGCTCCATGCGGATCGACCCTTGTTTGCTCTCACCATGGGTTTCGTGGGAATGGCTGCGTTGTACATGCCCATCGACACGGTGATCTGGCCTGCATACTTCGAGGACAAGAACGATCCGGGTTCGCTCGGTGCCGTGTTCGTTGCACTCGCGGGAGGATCGGTACTCGGAGCATTTGCCTTCGGTCGATTGGCTCAACGATTCGACTCCTACCGCCTGCTTCGATTGGTGATCATTACGTCGACATGCGCGTTGGCTCCCATGTCACTCTTGCCGCCGACGTGGATCGTCGTGTTGCTTGGTTTCGTCGCCGGAGTCTCGTGGGGTCCGTTCAATCCGTTGTGGAACTCGGTGGTCCAGCGTCGTATCGAACCCCATCTGCAGGGACGTGTGTATGGGTTGCAAATGTCGGTGTTGTACGCAGCGCCCCCTCTCGGTCAGGTGGCAGTGGGGTACCTCGTCGATGAGATCGGTGTTCAACCCACCTTCTTCGTGGTGATCGGGTTGTTCCTCGTGTTCGCGGTGTTGTTGGTGTCGGTGCCAGTGCTTCGCAAGCTCTGACCGATTCGGCTAAAGATGGCAAGGGAAGGAGATTGATGATGTTGTTGCATCCACAAAGTCAGGCAGTCGCAGACTTCATGGAGGCGATGCGAGTCACCCCGCTGAACGAGCTTTCGCCGAACGACGCTCGGGAGGTGTTCAAGGCGGCTCGGGTGCCGCTCGACATTCCCGTGCATGAAGTTCGGGATGTCGATGCCGGAGGAGTTCCCTGTCGGTTGTATCGACCGTCGGCCGATCAACATCTTCCGTTGGTCATCTATCTGCACGGTGGAGGCTGGGTGGTGGGGGATCTCGACACTCACGATCACGTGTGTCGCACGCTTGCCATCAAATCGGGGATGGCCGTTCTTGCTGTCGACTACCGATTGGCACCAGAACACAAATTCCCTGCTGCCATTGACGACGCACAGAACGCGACCGTGTGGGCTTTCGAAAACGCTGCATCTCTTGGCGTCGATGCGACGCGGATTGCGGTGGCCGGAGATTCGGCCGGCGGAAACCTTGCGGCCGTGTTGGCGCAACGAGGAGTGGTGCCGATCAAGTACCAGGTGTTGATCTATCCCGCAGTCGACATGTCGATGGCATTGCCCTCGATCGAGTCGAATGCAGTTGGTCCGACTTTGACGAAGAAGATGATGGGTTGGTTCATCGACCACTACCTGCGTGATGAGATGGACAAGTCGGACGTGTCCGCGTCGCCGATCCTGGCCTCGGATGAAGTGTTGGCCAAGGTGGCACCCGCGCTCATCATCACCTCGGAGTTCGATCCGCTGTGTGACGACGGAGAGCACTATGGCAAGCGTCTCGCACAGAACGGCGTCAACGCGTCCGTCGTTCGCTTCAACGGAACGCTGCACGGATTCTTCTCGATGTTGGCAGGTGTCGATGATGCGCTCGGCGCCCACGATCTGGTGGCCTCGTATCTGCGAAGGTACGTGTGACGCCAAGCCTGTTCACCGAACCACGAGAGCTGCTGCCGATGGATGGCAGTGCGATCCTGCACGAACAGTTCCTCGATCCGACTCAGGCCGACTGCGCGTTTCGTGAGCTTCACGACTCAAATCGATGGGAGTCGCACGACATCATCGTGTTCGGCCAGAAGCATCGAGAGCCCCGCTTGTCCACGTGGCACGCCGATGACGGTGTGCGCTACACGTACTCCAATCTGGAGCGAATTCCCGTGCCGTGGACGCCAGTGCTGCTGCGGCTTCGCGCACAGTGCGAAGAAGTAAGTGGAGCCTCGTTCAATTCGGTTCTGGTGAATCTCTACCGTGACGGCAACGATGGCGTGGGCTGGCACGCCGACGATGAACGCGAGAATGGACCGCAGCCCGTGATTGCCTCGCTCAGCCTTGGCGCATCACGTCGCTTCGATTTCCAGCATCGATCCCTGAAGCGAGTGGAGAGTGTGCAGTTGAACGCTGGGGATCTCGTGGTGATGTCGGGGCTCAGTCAGAGTCACTGGGTGCATCGTATTGCCAAGACCAAACGGCAGGTGGGTCCGCGCATCAACCTCACCTTTCGCAAAGTGATCGGTTGAGATCCCTCGGGAACGACCGAAGGACCGAGTGACTATTCGGCGTCTTCGCGGACTTCTGCGTCGAAGGTGACTAGGTTGCCCGACTCAAGCGTCAGCGTGACGGAGATGACGTTGCCTGCAACAAGTGGTTCAACGAGACCCATCAACATGATGTGGTAGCCACCGGGTTCGAAGGCCACCAGTTGTCCGGCAGCCAGCGGGATCGACTCGACGATCTGCGTGGTCGTGGATCCGCCGTCCCCCGTCGTCTCGTGCACTTCTGTGGACATTGCAACACTGAAGTCGACGTCGGCATAGAGCACGGCATCGTCGGTTTCGCTTGTCAAAATCATGTAGATCGAGCCAGAGGTCGGATCCATTGGGTTGTTGCGAGCCCAGGCGTCTTCCACCGTCACGCTCACCGTTGCGTCTTCGACACCATCGTCAAGTAAGACAGTGTCACCGGTCATCGTCTCCTCGTCGATGACCTCGTCTCCCGTTGAGGTACCACCTCCGCAGGATGCAAGGGCCAAGGTCGCCACGGGAACGATCCATATACGACTCAACTTGTTCATCTCACGATCCTTTCGCTCAGGATTAAACAATACGCAGGCAGACTGCCGCGTCTTTGGCATCGATTTCGTTGTCTGAGTAAGGGGGTGTCGAGAGGCGGTGATGGTGCGCTACCGCAGTCGTCGATTAGTCAGGCTCTGTTGACTCCGGCAGCCACCAGGCCGAGTCCAATGAAAACAGCTCCTGAAACCCAGCGTCGGAAAAAGGCGAGTACTCGCCCGTTAATGAGCGAATCCTTGAGCGAACTTGAGACGAGCGCATACATGGTGTCGGTGATCAGTCCGAGACCGACGAAGACACTGCCGAAAAGCAGGGTCAGCCATTCGCTATTCACATCCGACTGATCGACGAACTGAGGAAAGAAGGCGAGAAAGAAGAGTGCAACTTTTGGGTTCAACACGTTGACCGCTACACCTTGACGGAATGCGCGTTGCGCATTGATCGATTGCTTGGTGAATTCCCAACCTTGCGATTTTGACTTCAAGGTACGAATCCCGACGCCGACGAGATAGGCGACCCCGAGCCACTTCACAACGTTGAATGCCGCAGATGAGGCGATCAGGAGCGCCGAGATTCCGACGCTTGCCATCAATGCGTGGATGAGATTGCCGAAGGTCAAGCCGAGCACACTTGCGAGCGCAACCTTTCTCCCGTCGACCATTCCGCGATTGACGATGTACACCACTGCAGGTCCGGGAACCACGAGCAGCGCCAATGAGGCAATTGCGAACGATGCGAGCACATCCAGGCCAGGCATTGCAACAGATTACTTATGGGTAACCAGTTGGGTAAGGTGAGGTCATGCGCGTAACAATCAATGAAGAGTCATGTCACGGTCATCAGATGTGTGCCATCGCTGCTCCCGAAATTTTCGGCAGCGACGATCTCGGCAATGCAGTGTTGTTGATCGAAGGGGACATTCCCACCGACCTGCAGGGCAAGGCTCGACGCGCCGAAGCAAACTGCCCCGAACGAGCGATTCTTATCACGGAGTAGTTGGTAGTTCGTCGTGACTGACATGCAGAGACCAGTAGAGGATCTGCTGACCGACTACAACATCATGGATCCCGATTTCGTCAAGGATCCATTCACCAAGTTCGATCACATCCGCGAGTCGCAGTGTCCCATCGCCCACACTGAACGCTGGGGTGGTTCGTGGATGCCCACTCGCTATGAGGACGTGGTGGCGATGGCCCAGGAGTTCGAGATCTTCACGTCACGAGGAATTCTCGTGATGCCGCCTGCACCAGGTTGGGACGAAGGTCCGTACGCATCGGTGGCTGCGCCCCCGATCACCTCAGATCCGCCCGAACACCATTGGCATCGCCGATTGATCCTGCCGATCTTCTCCCCGCAGTCGGTGGCCAAGTACGAGCAAGGCACGAAAGATCTATGCAACTCGCTGATCGACGAATTCATCGACAAGGGAGTCGCAGATGCAGCGGGCGACTACGCACAGCACATCCCGGTGCGAGTGATCGCCACGATGCTCGGCGTTCCATTGGAAATGGAAGAGGAGTTCACCTCGTGGGTGCGTGGCGTTCTTGAGCAGGGCATGACCGATCCTGAACTTCGTGCAGCCAGTTCACGCAAGATCATCTCGTTCTTTGCCGAACAACTCGCCGATCGCAGGAAGAATCCGCGTGAAGGCGATTTCATCAGCGAACTCACGCAAGCCGAGGTGGAGGGTCAGAAGGTTCCGGACCACTACATCCTCGGCGTCTGCAACTTGATGCTCGTTGCGGGAGTTGACACCACCTGGTCGGCGATCGGCTCCACCTTGTGGCATTTCGCGCAACATCCGGAACACCGCCAGCAACTTCGTGACAATCCGCACTTGTGGCCGACCGCTCTCGAGGAACTGTTGCGGGTCTACGCCCCGGTGACGATGGCTCGCATCGTCGATCGCGACACCGAGTTTCAGGGATGCCCGATGAAGGCGGGCGATCGCGTACTGATGACGTTCCCCGCGGCGAATCGCGATCCCCGACAATTCGAAAACCCGGATGTGGTGAAGCTCGACCGTGAGCACAACCGCCACGTCGCGTTCGGTTCAGGTATCCACCGCTGCGCCGGCAGCAATCTTGCTCGACTTGAATTGCGTGTCGCGTTACAGACGTGGCTCGAGAGAATTCCGGAGTATTCGCTCGTCGACCCGACTGCGGTCACCTGGGCCGGTGGTCAGGTGCGCGGTCCACGCCGTTGTCTCGTCAAGTTCTAGTCAGACCCAGTCCTGATCAGACAAGGTCGCTGACCGGGTCGAGGTTGTGTCCCTCGACGTCGATCTTCGGCAGTCGCTTGTCGATCCACTTCGGAATCCACCAGTTGCGGTCGCCGAGCAGTTCCATCGTCGCTGGCACGAGCACCATTCGCACGATCGTCGCATCGATGAACACCGCGAGAGCGAGACCGAGTCCGAACAACTTGAGCTGACGGTCGTAACCAAGGACGAAGGCCGCAAACACGCACACCATGATCAGTGCCGCAGCGGTGATGACTCGCGCAGTCGCGGTCAGACCGTCTGCGACTGCCTCGGCATTGTTGCCGGTGCGCAGATACTCCTCGCGAACGCGTGACAGCAGGAACACCTCATAGTCCATCGACAATCCGAACACGATCGCAAACAGCATCATTGGCGCCCAACTCTCGATCGGGCCGGCCTTTCCGACGCCAATCAGATTCATGCCCCAACCCCATTGAAAGATGGCCACGATCACGCCATATGCCGCACCAATCGACAACAGGTTCATGATCACGGCCTTCAACGGCACGAGGAGGCTGCGGAAGACGGCCATGAGGAGGAGGAACGACAGGGACAGCACGCCGATGAAGAGCAGTGGCATCCGACCGCCGATCACGTCGGCAAAATCGACGCCCGCAGCCGTGAAGCCACCGACTTTGGCTTCAACGCCAGTCTGCGGAATGACGTCGTTGCGCAATGTCTTGATGAGTGTGGTGGTGGCCTCGTCTTGCGGAGCCGTCGTCGGGTACGCGATGACAAGTGAGAGTGAACCATCGACAGACGCCGGAGTTGCCTGAGCGAAGGCGATTCCCTCAACTGTCTTGATCTTCTCGGTGAATTGGTTCAGTGCATCGGGATCGGAAGCAGTCGGGCCTTGCACGGTGATGAAGAGCGGCCCGTTGAAACCGGGACCGAAGCCCTCTGCCAGCATGTCGTAGGCCCGACGCACGGTGGTCGACTCTGGAGCGTTGCCGTTGTCGCCGAAACCGAGTCGGATGGACGCGAGTGGTGCACTGAGAATGAGGAGCAGGACGGTTGCAGCGATCGCCGACGTCCACGGCCGACGTTGGACGAGTCGGCTCCATCGATACCAGAAGGTCTCGTGCTTCGGCTTCAGCTTTCGCTGTGGAATCGGCTTGCGCAAGGGTTTGATCAAAAAGCTCGCAAGCGTGACGACCACCGCCAACACGATTGCGCCGAGGAAGAGCGGTAGTGAATGTGAAACGACGGCGAAGAACGTGACGACGACGAAGAATGCCAGGGCGACGAGTGCGGCACGCGTGGTGACGTCGATGCGGTGCTTGACCATCGCCAGTAGCGATGGAAGCAAAGTGATTGAGGCAATCATCATGATGAGCACGCCGATGACCGCGCCGATGGCAAGTCCGCGGGCGAACGCAAGCCCCATAACGAACAAACCGAGCAAGGAGATGATGACGGTGATGCCGGCGAAAATGACGGCACGACCGGAAGTGTCGACGGCATTGACAATGGAGTCTTCGACGCTCATCCCGTGGTGGATGCCTTCGCGATAACGGGTGACGATGAACAGGGCGTAGTCAATTCCGACGCCGAGGCCGATCATTGCCACGAGCGAGGTAGTGAAGTCGGGCATCGGCAACACATGGCTCAACACGGTGACAAGGGATGCACCGACTCCGAGGCCGACGAGCGCGGTGCCGATGGGAAGTCCCATCGCAAGAACGGAGCCGAATGCCAAAACAAGGATGATGATTGCGGCGAGCAGTCCGTAGGCCTCACTGGCGGGGAGTTCGAACCCGACGAAGATGTTGCCGCCGTACTCAATACGCAAGTCTCCGACTGCATAGGGCTCACCTAATTCGCGAATCTCCTCACCGAGGGCAATGAGTTCAGACTGTGAACGGATGGTGACGTCGAGGGAGGCAAATGCCGTGGTTTGTGACTGATTGATTTGTCCCGGTGTGTCGAACGGTGATGTCACGGTGACGCCTTCAAGGGCGTCGACCTTCGTGAACAGCTCGTTCATCGTCGCTCTGACCTCGTCAGAGGTCACACCGTTCTGAGAGGCAAAGACGATTTCGCCGCTGAATCCGGCGCGGTTGGGATTGTTCGCCTCGAGCAACATCTGGACGTCATTCGATTCGCTTGCAGGAATCTCGAACTCGGTCGCAAAGTCCGATCCCGTGAGTGACGAAGCGAATCCGATCGCCACGAGGAGAGGAATCCAAATTCCGAGAACCATGGTTCGGCGACGACGAACGCTGAAGCGTGCAAGGGCTGCGAGCATGAGGGGGCTTTCTTGTAGGGGTTGTAGAACGACCGATCATGGCCGTTTGCAGAAAAACTCTAGGCGACGACCTGCCCGCAAATGATGAGTGTGCTTTCAGGAATCACTTGTCAGGACCGCCACGGAACACCACCCGGCCACTCACCGATGCCGCCCTTTTCATTGAGCATTCCGGTCAGCTCGCGATTGAGGTGTTGTGACCGCCACGACAACATGTCGTGAGCCATGTCGAGTACCCGATTTGTGTTGTTGAGCGGGGTTCGCCAGGTCGAATCCGACTTGACGTCGAATGCCGCCCACGTGCCGTCACCAAAGTGCACGTAGGCATCATCCTCGTAACGACGAACAGCAAGGTTCTGCTTCTCGAGTCTGCGGTCCCAAGGCCAATCGCGATCTCCCATTCGAATGAAGAAGTGGCGCCAGTCGTATTCATAGGTTGCGGCGATCCGCCAGTGGGGCGGCTCCGTTCCGCGCAACAAAGTGCCCAACGGCAAACCATCACACTGCATCGGCACGGGTTGACCGAGTGCCTCGGCAATCGTGGGAACGATGTCGACGTTCTCGGTGAAGTGATCGACAGTGGTTCCGTTGCGCTCAGGAATGCGGGGGTCACGAATGATTCCGATGATGTGGTAACTCTGCTCGAAGAAGCCGAGCTTCTCCTTCAGTCCATGGTCGCCGAGCTGCTCGCCGTGGTCAGCCGTGAGAACGATCATCGTGTCGTCCCATTCACCGCGTGCCTTCAGCGAATCGAAGATTCGACCGAGTTGCTCGTCCACGTCGCCGATCATTCCGTAGTACTGGGCACGCATGTGGCGGAGGCCTTCTTCGGTGTCGGGGGCTTTCGACGAAGGAATCTGCAAGGCGAAGTCATGGAACGGATGTCGATCGTCGCTCGGGGCGATTGGCAGCGCGACTTCGTCAGGTGAATACTCCGTCGACCACTTGCCTGCTGCCGAGTAGGGCGGATGCGGGCGAAGGTAACTGGCGTGCGCGAACCATGAACCCTCCTGACGATCGAGCCAGCTCAGGAATCGATCGGTCAAGAATGCGGAAATGCCGAATTCCGCTGGCCGCTCGGGTTCGCTGCGGAGCGCCTGCTGTGCATTCAACGGAACTTCGAATCCGTTTTTGCGCAGGTGCTCGATCCACTCTTGATGCTCGTTGCCGTATTCAGGAATGAACAGCTGACAATCGAACCCCGGAAGAACGCCTTCGAAGGAATGAAGCCTCCAATCGTCGGGGCCATCGGTGTCTCGTGGATCTGCCGACTGGTCGGTGTAACCGAACAGCACGGGGTTGAATCCGGCGCGGCGGGCAAGCAGGGCAACATTGTCGAAACGTCGATCGAGTGGCGTGCCATTTGCCACCACGCGATGATTCATTTGGTACATGCCCGTGTACAAGCTGGCTCTACCGGGTGAGCACGGTGCGCACTGGCTGTAGTGGCGAGTCAAGCGCACTCCGTTGCGCGCGAGGTGGTCGATGTTCGGTGTCTTCACGATGTGATGGCCAGCGATAGATAGGCAATCTGCGCGAAATTGATCCAATGTGATCAACAAGACATTCATGATTCGTGAGCGTAGTGTGACCGCTGTGGCACACCATTTGAATCGACACGTTGCGTTGGCGAGTGGGGTGCGCTTACACGTTCTCGAGTGGAGTCCAAGCGAGCCGACCGGAGAAGCGATCGTGATGGTGCACGGGTTGGCCTCGAACGCCACTCTTTGGCAGGGTGCCGCAGCTTCGCTTATGTCGTTGGGTCATCATGCCGTAGCGATTGATCAACGTGGTCATGGTCGCAGCGACAAACCGGATGACGGTTACGACATGGCTACTGTCGCCGATGATTTGGCCCATTTCATCGAACTCCTTCGTGATGGTGGAATGCCCACACCCGTGGTTGCAGGGCAATCGTGGGGCGGCAATGTGGCGATCGAACTTGCCCACCGACGCCCGGACCTGATCCGCGGTGTTGTTGCCGTTGACGGAGGGTTCCTCGAACTACGTGAACACTTTCCGGACTGGGAACAATGTGCTTCCGCATTGCGCCCACCGAACCTGCTCGGCACGCATGTCGATGAATTCCGGAGATGGATCCGTGACGCACACCCCGACTGGCCGGAATCGGGGATCGACGCAACGGTCAACAACATGGAAGTGCTCGCTGACTCGACGATTCGTCCGTGGCTTTCTCTCGATCGACACCTGCAGGTGTTGCGTGGGTTGTGGGAACATCAACCGACCAAGCTGTATCCCCACATCGAAGTTCCCGTCTTGTTCGTTCCAGCCGAGGGTGAGGGTGGAATCTTCACGGCAACCAAACGCAAGGCGCTGGAGCGGGCAACAGCGCTATTGCCGGCGAGCAAAGTGGAGTGGTTCAGCCCAGCAGACCACGATCTGCATGCGCAATTTCCTGAGAGGTTTGCGCGCGTCGTACACGACGCCATAGTGGGAGGGTTCTTTCGATGAGCACTCCACGACTGCTGACGATCATGGGTTCGGGCGAAACCGCCCCAACCATGGTGACCACCCATCGCAAGTTGGCGGCACGCTTGCCAAAAGGCGCGCGAGCGGTGTTGCTCGATACGCCTTACGGTTTCCAGGAAAACGCCAGTGAACTGTCGTCGAAAGCGCGTGACTATTTCGATACGTCGATCAACCTGCAACTGGTGACGGCCGACTTGGATCGCGTGCAGGGCGCGGATTCAGTACATGTCGAACGTTCATTGAAACTCGTGGCGGACGCGCATTATGTGTTTGCTGGTCCAGGGTCGCCTTCGTATGCGCTGCGTCAGTGGTCGGGTACCGCGATCGCCGAAGTGTTGCGGGCAAAACTGCGAACTGGTGGTGTCGTCACTTTTGCGTCGGCGGCAGCGCTGACGCTCGGTCGATTTACCTTGCCTGTGTACGAGATTTACAAAGTAGGCGAGGATCCGCGTTGGCTGCAGGGTCTCGACGTGCTTGCCGAACTCGGCATCAACGCCGTGGTTGTTCCTCACTACAACAATGCCGAAGGTGGTCATCACGACACGCGCTTTTGTTACATGGGTGAACGACGACTAGCTCAACTGGAAAGTGAGCTCGAGGATGAGACGTGGGTGCTCGGTGTCGATGAACACACCGCGCTCGTGATCGACATCGAGGCCGACACTGCGGAAGTGACAGGCAAAGGTGTGGTGACGCTGAGGGTCAAGGGCGAGTCGACGGAGATTCCGTCGGGCGAAGTGATCCCACTTGCTCGTATACGTGATCCACGATCCTCGACTTCGACCCCGCGTCCGAAGATTGAGACAACGGTCGTGGCGGTTTCCGAAAACGAGGACGCAACTCTGCGAGCGGCGACCGATCGGCTGAGTGCCGCGTTTGACGATGCGGTGGCTAACGGCGACGGAGAGGGTGCTGCGCGAGCGGCACTTGCTCTCGATGACGCCTTAAGACTGTGGTCGGCGGACACCTTGCAGAGCGACGACACCGACTACGCCCGTTCTGTCTTGCGCGGCATGATCACCCGCCTGGCCGATATCGCGGTGAACGGACTGCGAGATCCGCGTGAATCGTTGGCGCCGGTGATGGATGTCGTGCTCGACCTGCGAGCACGAGTACGTGCCGACAAACGATTCGACTTGTCCGACGTTCTGCGCGATCGCCTGACGGAGATCGGCATCGAAGTGCGCGACACCGCCGACGGACCCTCGTGGAACCTGCGCGACTGAGCTTGCTCGTCCCGCTTATCGCCTAGATCGACCCGGGCGAGGTGCCCCACGTTTACCTGAGTTTCAAGCATGTGGGTCCTTGGATTCGGAGTCCTGGCGGGACTACTACTCGGCGGCTGAATCCTCTTTCGCACTCGGAGTATTCGCAACTAGCCTGACCACTATCCACGGGGAAATCGCTCCCCGAACATCGAGGGGGAGACATGGCACGAGTCGTCAGAGCAGCGCTGTTGCAGACCGATTGGACGGGCAACAAGGACACGATGATCGACAAGCACGAAGAGGCAGCCCGCGAAGCCGCGAAGCAGGGTGCACAAGTGATGTGCTTTCAGGAACTCTTCTACGGCCCGTACTTCTGCCAAGTGCAGGATCCGCAGTACTACGCCTACACAGAGGAGATCCCGAACGGCCCCACCACGAAGCGTTTCCAGGCGGTGGCAAAAGAGTTGGGGATGGTTCTGGTGCTCCCGATGTATGAGATCGTGCAGCAGGGCCTTTACTACAACACTGCTGCAGTGATCGATGCCGACGGTCGTTATCTCGGCAAGTACCGCAAGCAACACATTCCGCAAGTGAAGGGCTTCTGGGAAAAGTTCTACTTCACCCCTGGCACCGATGGTTACCCGGTGTTCGACACCGCCGTCGGCAAGGTGGGCGTGTACATCTGTTACGACCGGCACTTCCCGGAAGGTTGGCGTGCACTCGGGTTGAACGGTGCCGA
>JAFMFC010000122.1 GCA_017856375.1 Ilumatobacteraceae bacterium
AGGGGAATTGAACCCCTGACCTCTTGCATGCCATGCAAGCGCTCTACCAATTGAGCTACAGCCCCGAAGTGAAGTCGTACTCTATCTACAGTTAGGCGACGCTCACCACGGGGACGTCGCGATACAGGCGCTCAATTTCGTAAAAGCGCCTTGCCTCCTCGGCGAAGATATGCACCACCACGTCGCCATAGTCGAGCAGCACCCACTGGTCGTCCCCCTGGCCTTCGCGATGCAGTGGCGAGCGCCCCGTCGACTCGCGCACCTTCTCTGCTACCTCACTGGCGATCGTGCGTAGCAACCGCGGGTTGCCTGCGCTCGTGACGACGAACAATCGGGTGATCGCAAGAACTTCACCGACGTCGAGCACCACCGTGTCTTGCCCTTGCTTCTCCTCCGCAGCGAGCACCGCCACACGGGCCAACTCGAGTGTGTCGCGATCAAGTGCCTCGGTCATTGCTCACCCTGCACAATCGTCGTCGTGGGAATCACCGGGTTGGCAGTGACGAATTCTCTGAACGATTCGCCGAGCACGACGTGGGCCCCGATCCCTTCCACTGACTGACGCAGCTGTTGGAAATTCACCATGCCGATGACCGTTTCGAGTTGTCGTTCGGCAACATCGACGATCACTTGATCCGAGTAATAAAAGACCGTGTTCTTCTCGGGGGTTTCCGCCGTTTCGCGAATCAACGCCACCGACAACCCAACCGAGGAAAGTCGTTCCACGGCCGCACGCGTCACGTTCGCATCGTTAAACGGACTGTCAAGCTGCACGGGAATGGCTTCGGCGGGAAGACTCAGGCTGCTCGGCGCCACCGACGCCATGATCATGCGCACTTCGAATGGATCGAGTGCATACACGTCGCTGTTGGAGGGGTTTGCATCACCCTCCACCAATGCGTGACTCATTTGCCATACCTGGATGCGCCCCGCAAATACTCGCTTCATAAATTCAACGATGGAAGTCGGCACCTCTGTGGGAACGTTCGCAGGGTCGGACTCTGTCTGCGTGGCGAGGGTGGCGCGAGCGATTCCTTCCCACAACGACTTGATCCGCGGTAAGCGCGCCGACTCGGGCTCGTTCAACCGTTGCGCAAGGAGCACAATTGGAAACTCACTTGCGGCGAGCGATCGTGCACCGGCTGGAAACACCTCGTTGTCACGAGCAATCGGCTGAGGCTCCACCGTCGTCGCCGTACCGCGCGCCGTGGTGGTGGATGCAGGATCGGGCATTTCCAACGACGTGTTGATGAGTGGGACGTCGAAGCTCACTTCCGCGTCGGGAAGCCCGGCAAACGCCTCGCCCAATTGCTGCACGTTGAGTGCTTCAGCGGTGCTCAACGACACGTCGAGCAAACCTTCCACTTCGAGCGTGAGTGCCTCGAGACCAGCGAGCACGAAACTGTCGCCAATTCGGCGGGCAGGGCCCTCCCCGGCCTGTTCTGCTCGCGAACCAACCGGCAGCGAAATGATCGTTCCACCCACCCCGCTTGGATCAAGTACGAAGGTGGTGAGTGAAGTCACATGCCCCACGTCGTTCACCGTGGCGAGCATTGCGGCTGGCGTAGAAGGAATCTTCAACGCCGAATCGTCATCGACGTTCGAACCACTGGATGACGTGAGCAGAGCCCGTGCGCCAAACACTGCGCCAATTGGCAGCAATGCTGCAGCCAAGACTCCGCTCAGCAGTGCGCCAATCAGCATCTTGCGCTGCTTTGAGGGAATCGCCGTCATCGCCCCACACCGTACAAACCGCGCTCGATGATCACTCGGCGCACCGGCTCCGTGACGAGGTAATCGAGCGGTCGACCATCGAGGAACCGCGCACGAAGGTCCGTGCTACTTACCTCAAGCCGCGGCGACTCGACATGGATCCACTCGTATCGCGTGGAGAGTGCCGCTTGATGCCCCGGCCGATCGACGACGACGAGATACGAGAGATCGACGACCTGCTCCACACGTTCCCAGGAGTCGAGTGATGCCGCAGCATCATCA
Source organism: Ilumatobacteraceae bacterium (assembly GCA_017856375.1). Classification (GTDB taxonomy): domain Bacteria; phylum Actinomycetota; class Acidimicrobiia; order Acidimicrobiales; family Ilumatobacteraceae; genus UBA3006. The sequence continues at coordinate 1,996 of JAFMFC010000122.1, forward strand.
CCGATGATCGTGTACCACTCAACACCGGGGTGACGCTCTGCGAGGTGCACCAACGTGTCGGCGGTAAAGCTCGGTCCACCCCGATCGATCTCATCGCGTCCCGCGACAAGTCCGTCAACGCCGGCCACGGCAGCCTCCACCATCGCCAAGCGATCGAGCGCCGGGGTCACCTCGCGCCCCCCGGATTTCTGCCATGGGTCATTGGCCACCATCAGCACCACCTGATCGAGATTCAGGGCATGTCGCACATTGACAGCGGTAACGAGATGGCCAACGTGAGGCGGATCGAAGGTGCCGCCAAAGAGCCCGATACGGGTTCGCCCAGTCACCCGTGCAGTCTAGAAACGTGCCGCTTCTACCCCCGAGGGGTCAGGAATCCTCGTGTTGCCAATGCAACCTGGCGACCTCGAGGTCCGGAAATCCTTGTCCAGTAACGAAATCCCGATGACAAGAAATTTCTCCTCAACTCTTCCAATTTTTTTGCCGATGAACTACTGTCTACAACCCGCCCGTAATCCCCACATCCCCCAATCCCCCCTTCCGCGAATGCTGGTCCACCCAACTTTCTCGGACGACCCCCTGAAACCCCCCAAACACGAGAAACGTAGGAAAAAGAACCACCATGTCTGACGCAATCGGCCTCTACCTCAACGAAATCGGCAAAGTTCCCCTGCTCAATGCAGAGGACGAGCGCAATCTGTCCAAGGCAATCGAGCGCGGCCGCGAAGCGCAGAAGCGCCTCGAAGCCGGCGAGCGCGGGGCCGCCCTGCGCGCCGACCTGCGCGCAGCCGCGAAGGCCAAGGATCACTTCATCCGCTCGAACCTCCGACTGGTGGTCTCGATCGCCCGCCGCTACCCGTTGCCGCAGGGCATGGACCTCTTGGACTTGATCCAGGAAGGCAACCTCGGCCTCGAGCACGCCGTCGACAAGTTCGACTGGCGC
>JAFMFC010000123.1 GCA_017856375.1 Ilumatobacteraceae bacterium
GCCGTAAACGACAGAGCGGCCGGCGTCCTTGGGGGGTTGGACACCGGCCGCTTCTGAACGTCTACGGGGGGTCTTAGGCGTTCGTCTCTGTAACCGCTGCGGTGGGCAGATTATTCCCGTGGTGATCTCCACGACCGTGTCGGTCATGACCACCGCGAGGTCCACCCTCGCCCCGCATCGGCCTGGTCGAATTCACCATCTCCGTGACCTTGGCGGTCACATCAGCCAACTTGGCGTCAGCCTCAGCCTGCGTCAACTCACCAGAAGCCACCTCGTCAGCCACATGAGCCTTGACCTCGGTGACGATCGCATCGATCACCTTCTGAACCGCCACACCCTTCGACTCCGCGATCGTCGCAAGTGACTTGCCCGAGTGCAACTCCGTATGCAGCTCATCAGCCGTCATCCCCAACACCGATGCAACTGCGTCGACTCCAGGCCCACCAGCCTTACCTTCGTCATGCGAGGAACGCGAGAAACCGGCCATCACACTCGTCGTCACTGGACGTGCGCCAGCATGACCAGCGAGGCCGAATGCTGCCGTGGCCATGATTCCGGCGATAGCGGTTCCCGCGATTACTGCCTTGATTCGCTTCTTCATTGTGTCTCCTTCATCTCGTTCTCCTCGGGGGTCGAGGACGATGATCATGGTTGTTGTCGAACGTAAGGATTCGACCAGTGACAGGTAAGAAAGCGGCAAGAACCTTGCCAACACAAGTCCTGCTTGGGTCGGAGCGGCACTACCGTCACAACCATGCCTGCGCAGTTGGCACCTAAATTTCGTGTACTCGTGGCCGAAGATGACCCCGCCGTACGGTCCGCGGTCACCAGAGTGCTCGAGCTTGAGGGCCACGAAGTATCTGCCGTCAACGACGGAAACGCGGCACTCGACGCAATTCTTGCCAAACCTCCTCACGCCGTCGTGATGGATGTGATGATGCCATTCCTCGATGGGATGTCGGTGTGTCGAGAACTGAGGCGTCGCGGCAACAAGACCCCTATCCTGCTACTCACTGCACGGCACGAAGTTGGCGACCGAGTCGCCGGACTCGACGCCGGAGCAGACGACTACCTCGTCAAGCCCTTCGCCGTCGATGAACTCCTCGCGCGAGTCCGCGCATTGCTCAGACGCCATTCGTCCGCAACGAAGAGTTCGGCGCTGGTAGTTGCCGACCTCAAACTCGACGCCGAACGTCGGGAGGTGACCCGAGGTAACCGCACCATCGACTTGACCAAGACCGAATTCGACCTGCTCCAATTGCTGATGGAGCAACAAGACATCGTCCTCTCGCGGGATTACCTCTACGAACACATCTGGGGGTTCAATTTCGAGACGAACTCCAAGAGCCTGGACGTCTACATCGGGTATCTCAGGCGAAAAATCGAGGTTGGGAACGAGCCGAAGCTGCTCCACACCGTTCGCGGGGTGGGTTATGTCGTGAGGAACCCGTGACTCTGCGCACCCGCATCGCGGTAGCCACTGCTGCAATCGTGACGACGGTGATCGTCGCGCTGTCGCTCGCCACGTATCTGACGATGTCACGCCAGTTGATTCACCAGACCGACGACTCCCTCGACGCAAGAGTTTCAGCAATCGCCGACACCCTGCGCAGCGATCGCTTCTCTGCGGGGCTCGGACGACGTTTCCGCAACCCGCTCGGCGAGGCGCTCCTCCCCACCCGTTTCGACACGATCACCCAAGTCATTGACGAGTCCGGTCAGATCATGATCGGCATCGGACCAGTCGACCTCCCCGTCTCCGAGTCCGTACTGACCGTCGCCCGCGACCCATTCGGGGGCTACCTGAGATCAACAATCTCGATCAACGGCGTCCCGCACCGCATGCTCACCGTTCCGCTCGCCTCTGGTGGCGCGCTGCAACTCGCCAAGGACATCACCGACGTACAGCGTGCGCGAGGAACGATTCGCGACTGGACCATCATATTTACAGTCCTCGGTGTCGTAGCCGCCGCAGGATCAGGTTGGCTCATCGCACGCCGAACTGCACGCCCAATCCAGCTGCTTGCTCAGGCCGCAGAAGATGTCGCAACCACTTCGAATCTCGAGACCCGACTCGACGTGAAGGGGGATGCGGAGGTCAACCGACTCGTTGACAGTTTCAATTCGATGTTGAGCGCGCTCAGCACGAGCAGCGAGCGCCAGCGACAACTCATCCAGGACACAAGCCACGAGATTCGCACGCCCCTCACGTCATTGCGAGCCAATTCGGAACTCCTCGAGCGAGAGGACCTCCCCGTTGAGACCAGGAATGGAATCCTGCGAGACATTCGAAGCGAAGTCGACGAGCTCTCGGCGTTGTCCGCGGAATTGAGCGCACTTGCCACCGATCAGCGGCTGAACGAAGCCCCAAGTGAAGTTGACCTCTTCGAAGTCGCAAACGAGGTGGCCGACCGGGCACGGCGGAGGACAGGTCGCGAAATCCACGTCATCGGCGCCTCCAGCGTCGTTGAACTTCGACGCGGCCAGTTCGAACGTGCGGTGCACAACCTCGTTGATAACGCGCTCAAATTCAGTCCGCTGTCAACTCCCGTCGTGATTGACGTCGCCACCAATTCCCTCTCGGTCACCGACCATGGACCCGGCATCAGCACTGTCGACAAGCCGCGTGTATTCGATCGCTTCTATCGCGCAGACGCGACACGATCGCTTCCTGGGTCAGGTCTTGGACTTGCGATCGTCAAGCAATTCGCCGACGATCATGGAGCGATATTGCACATCCTCGATGTGCCAACAGGTGGAACGACGATGCGCATCGTGTTCCCCGTGTCGCACTAAGGAGCTCGTCGAGCACCCTTGCGGTTGGCGAGTTTTTCGCGTGCGTCCTGCTCCGCCTCCAGTGCCTGTTCCTCGGCGACGAGCGCCTTCAGGTTCGCCACTCGTTCCTCGGTGAACGTGCCCTCGGTGATCG
>JAFMFC010000038.1 GCA_017856375.1 Ilumatobacteraceae bacterium
GTGGAGGCGTCAGTGGCATCGTCACCAGTGTCAACAGCGAAATCGAACTGCAGCTGCCCATCATCGACTTCATCATCGAGGCTGATGCCGCTGTCGGTCATTGTCTCGAGTCGCTCGACGTATGCAGCAAGATCTTCGTCGTCACTCACGAGTGAGTCCACTTGCTCCTCATATTTCGCCACCATGCTCATCACTGTGGCGACGGGGGCTGGAGTTCCGATGATTTCGCAGGCCCGTCGCATGAGCGAGAGTGACGCTTTAGGGGAGGGAACTTGGGAGGCATATGCGGGTACGGCCGCCCACAGCGCAACAGAGGGAAGTGCAGCCAACTCACAAGCATCGTGAACCACGCCAACGATGCCGACAGGCCCTTCATAGCGGGAACGCTGCAGGTCAAATCTCTCGATCATGTCGGCATCTGAGGCAGTACCGATGATCTGCACGGGCCGACTATGGGGCACATCGGCGAGGAGCGCGCCAAGCGTGACGATCATCGAAGCGTCAAAGTGGTCCGCGACGCCCATCAACTGATCGGTGAACGATCTCCAACGCAGGCTGGGCTCAGGGCCGAGTACCAAGATGAGATCGCCACCTGCCCCGGCAACGTGCCAGAGGCCGACGGTTGGCCACACGATGTGGCGCTGACCACCCTCTTTGATGCGAACGTGCGGGCGAACGGTGGCAAAGTCGGTGTAGGCCTCGGGGTCGATCTCGGCGAGTGGTGTGGCGTGCCACCCCTCGATCAAATTGCGTACTGCGTTGGACGCGGCATCTGCAGCGTCGTTCCAGCCGGTGAATGCAGTGACAATGATGGGACTCGTCAAACTTGGCTTGGAAAGCCACCGCACATGATCAAGCGACGACATGTGCCCTCACCCTATCGCTGCTTCATTCGAAGTGGATTCGCCGAACTGACCACACGGATTAGGAACTTGGTGATCGACCACAGCGAAGCAGCAATGACCATCGAACGAGAGACGCTGCCTTCACGGTGGAGGGTGCGATAGCCGGCAAGCTCGGCGCGCTCCATCGCCAGCAATTGTCCGCTGAGCCCGCGGCCACCGAAGGGAGGATTCGTGCAGTGCACAAGGGGGGCTTCGACTTTCAAGCACGGTCCGTGTGCGGCCACGATGCGTAGCCAAAGGAGATAGTCCTCCGAGTGGCTTCCCGCGCCAAAACGCTGCTCGATGTTTCTCTTCACCACGACCGAGGGAGTCGAGCAACGATTCTTGAAGAGAAATGCCCGCAACCCAATCATTCGGTGACGGGGTGATGGAACTGAATCCCAGTCGTTGTCCTTCGAAAACCGGTGTTGGTGACATGACATCACGCTTCCAGGGTGGGCGCCCATCGCCTCGCTCTGGATCTCCAATTTGCGTGGGTGCCATGCATCGTCGGCATCGAGAAATGCGATGAGTTCACCAGTGGCGACACGCCAGCCCTCGTTGCGAGTAGTACCAGCACCGAGGTTTTCGTGAAGTCGAAGGAGCTTCAGCGGAATCGGTGAGGTAGCCGAGATCTTCTCTACCAACGCGCAAGTGTCATCGGTACTCGCATCGTCCACGGCAATGATTTCTGATGGTGGTCGAGTTTGCTCGACCACACTGCGAAGCGCACGCTCGATGGTGGTGCTCGAATTGTGCATCGGAATCACCACCGAGACGGTTGGCACGTTCATGTAAGTCGAGCGAACCAATTCCAACTACCGAAAAGTTTGTCGACCACCGTTGAACGTCCGTCGCGCGCCCACATGTCGATGCGGCGAAGCATTAGAAGATCAGTGTCGGGGTGATTGAACCCCCACTTGCTGCAGGCTGCTTTCGTGAATCCAGCCCGCGCTGCGGCATCGCGAACACTCTGATCAACCATGCCGAACGGATAAGACATCGTGACCACTTCACGTTGAAGTATTTCTTGGAGGGTTTCCCGACTACGTCGTAAGTCTTGTTCGGCATCCTGTGTGCTCATGCTTGTGAGTGGGCGATGCTCAAAACCATGTGCCCCGATCGAGACGAGTGGGTTGAGTGCTACCTCCTTCAATTGCTGAGTGGTGAGGTAACGCGAATCTCCCGAGGTGAGTTTGGTGGGGGTGATTAAGACGTGGAAGGGGATGTGGTGCCGTGAGAGTATCGGGGCAACCGTTTGAAGAACGTCCACATACCCGTCATCAAAAGTGATGGCGATTCCGCTTTGCGTCTCAGATCCAAAGGGCACTATCGGGAGCGAATGGGCGGCACTGAAGCGAAGGATGGTGGCTACGTGCTTCTCGAATTCCGGAGGAGACATGTTGTAGATGTCGTTGATGTCGCCGTCTACTTGGTGGCCCACCGAGTGGTAGGTGAGCACACGAACCCCGGGTTGCGGTTTGCGAGTGAGAAATCGTGGAGCAGCTGAAATGGCTGTGGCCCCGAGCCGCTTTGCTCGAAACGTGAGGGTCACGGTGCGGATACCTGCGCTGTCACGATGCCTGAAGTGTATGGGGAAAGCACGCCGACGTATGGCAAGGTTGGGGAGTGGAAATTCGTATCGAAGTAGCGGCATCCGTTACCGATGAAATAGTTACGGCATTCGAGCGACTCGTTCCACAGCTCTCCTCCTCGAGCCCTGCGCCATCACGTGGACACCTGCAACGGATAGTCAATTCCGATTCCTGCAGGCTTATGCTTGCACGCGAGGGGGAACAGATCGTCGGTTCTCTCACGCTCGTGGTGTTTCCCATTCCCACTGGTGCTCGAGCATGGATCGAAGATGTCGTGGTGGATTCCTCGGCACGAGGCAAGGGTGTCGGCGAGGCACTCAACTTAAAAGCGTTAGAGATCGCCCGCGCGGAGGGTGCACTAACAGTTGATCTCACCTCGCGTCCGTCGCGGGAGGCAGCGAACCGCTTGTATCAGCGGATCGGGTTCGTGAAGCGCGACACGAACGTGTATCGCTACGACCTCAAGGGTGAGAGTTAGCTAGTACTCAGCTGGGTGCGCGGTGGCACCCGACAACATGGTCGTTAACCACCCCAAGCGACTGCATGGCCGCGTACAAAGTGGTTGGCCCAACGAAGGAAAACCCACGCTTCTTCAGTTCCTTGCTGAGCGCGATGGATTCAGGAGTGACGGCCTTGAGTTGGGAAAGAGTGCGCGGAGAAGACTTGCGTATGGCGGCGTGACTCCACACCAACTTCGAAAGCGACTCATCCTTCTCGTGCATCACCTTGAGCATCTTTGCGTTGTTGATGGCTGACTCGATCTTCGCTCGGTTTTGCACGATGCCTTCGTTCTTCATGAGGCGCTGAATGTCACGACTGGTGAACTTTGCGACAATTTCCGGCTCGAAACCGCGGAACGCCTGACGAAACGCCTCTCGCTTTTTCAGGATGGTGAGCCAGGAGAGTCCCGCCTGGAACCCTTCGAGACAAAGCTTTTCGAAGATTGCACGCTCGTCCTTCTGGGGCCGACCCCACTCGCGATCGTGGTAGAGCTCGTACAACTCATTGCCCACGCACCACGCGCAACGCTTCCTGCCGTCCGAACCGAGAACAACTGATGCAGCCATGATTCGAGTGTGTGCGGGAGGCTCGTGAACTAGCCGCCGAGATGGGCGAGGGAGAGGGCTTCGGGCAACGACGAAGCCGACAACAAGGTGATGCCGTCGTGCTTCTTGCCCGACCCTGATGCAGGGACGATGGCTTTGGTGAAGCCGAGACGCGCGGCCTCGCTGAGTCTGCGATCGAGATTGCCGACTGAGCGCACCTCGCCACCAAGACCGACTTCGCCACACACGACGAGATCGGCGGGAGCTGGAGTGTTGGTGGCCGCCGAGACGATGGCGAGGCACAAGCCGAGATCGCTGCCGGGTTCGCCCAACTTCACGCCACCCACCACCGAAGCGAACACTTCGTGTTGGGACAGCGACACGCGGGCGCGACGCTCGAGCACGGCAAGCAACATGGCGAGACGACCGGGATCGAGGCCTTGAGCGCTTCTCCGGGAAGGAACGTTTCCGCTGGTGGGATTGGTGAGTGCTTGCACTTCGACCAGGAGCGGACGGTGTCCTTCGAGCGTGGGCACCACGACGGAGCCTGGAGTGCCAGGGCGGCGATCGGCGAGAAACATTTGGCTGGCGTCGGGAACGCCCATCAGACCGCGCTCCGTCATTTCGAAGACGCCGAGCTCGCTGGTGGAACCGAAACGGTGTTTTGCTGCACGCATGATGCGCAGAGCATGGTGGCGATCACCCTCGAAAGAGAGCACCGTGTCGACCACGTGTTCGAGAACTCGCGGGCCCGCCAAGCCACCTTCTTTGGTGACGTGTCCAACGAGCACCACGGGGATGTTGCGCTGCTTCGCCTCTTGCACCAATCGATATGCGCAGCCGCGAACTTGCACTACCGACCCAGGCGTGCTTCCCAGCCCTGGATCTGCGACTGCCTGGATGCTGTCGATGACGACGAGCGACGGCTTGATCGAATCGAGTGCAGAGACGATGTTGGGAACGGAGGCTTCCGACAACAACCAGAGATCGTCTTTCAACGCCCCCAAACGTTCGGCGCGGAGCCGAACTTGTTGAGCGCTTTCCTCGGCGGAGACATAGAGCGACTTACCACGCCACGAGGCGAGCAACTGCAGGAGAAGCGTCGACTTGCCGATACCCGGCTCGCCACCGAGAAGCGTGACACTGCCAGGGACGAAACCACCATCGAGCACGCGATCGAGTTCGCCGATACCGGTGCTGAGCGCAGACGATGAGGCCGCATCGATGGCAGTGATGGGCGACGCCGTACCCGGGGGAACGAGTGCCATGCCTGCGGCAAGACTCGCGGCTTCGGGCCCGCCTTCGACGTCTTCGACGAGCGAGTTCCACGAGCCGCACGAGTCGCACTTGCCGGTCCACTTGGGGTGCGACGAACCGCACTCACTGCAGAGATAGACGGTGCGCAGGCGAGCCATGCGCGCAAGATTAGGCGGTGGGTGTGCGACGCGATCTACGGGCGCGGTAATACACGACTGCTCCACTGAGCAATGCCATGGCGACGAGCCATGCGATGAGCAACCACATCAAGATTGGGCTGAATACCCGAGCAACGGTTGCGGCGACGGCGGTGTTTTGGGTGACCGTGGCGACATCTTGTGTGCTGCCGTCGAACGACACCGACCACTGCACGCCGCGGTCCGTTTCGATTCCAGTGGTGGAGACCAACTCACCAGGAAGATCGGCGAGGAATGTGATGCCGACAGCCTGACCAATTTCGGCACCAGATTGCTTGAGTCGATCCTCGAATGGAGCACCGCCAATCAACTTGAGCAACGCAGGATCGGCGAAGGCATTGAGACCACCGTTCACTTCGAGTGTTCCCGTGAGATCCCAGCGCGAGTCGGTCTCTTTCCCGGTACGAGCAAGTGCCATGTTCTTGAATGGGCCGAACTGATTGCTCAAGCTGTTCAACAGAACTGAAGCCTGGTCGGGGTTGTTGAAATCGCGTGAGACGCGTACTTGCAGCCCACCGTCGTCAGTTTCGGCCACCTCGCTCACCGACCATCCCGCGTCTTTCAAGTCGTTGAACGCGAGAGAATCACGCAATTCAGGAACCGCTTGTACCAAGGCCGCATCAGCAGTAGCGACTACCGCGACTTCACCGGAACCGTTTGGTTGAACCTGCAACGTGACGGTGGTGTCGACACGACACGCGGCAAGGAGTACCGACAGCATCACCGCGAGGGCGGTGGCGTGGATTCGTTTCACTCTGCGGAGGTGTTGTTGCCGTCGCCGGCACCGGCGAGTTCGACTGCGGACGGCGGCTGGAAGCCTTCCACCGCACTGAACGCCATGCGCTGTTCACCAGGACGCTCGGGGTCGTCCTCCACGCCGATCACGATGATCTGGCCTGCGGTGAACTCCTTGTTCAGCAACTTCTCCGAGAGTGGATCTTCGATCAGGCGCTGCAGAGCACGACGCAACGGGCGAGCACCGAGTTGTGGGTCATAGCCGCGCTTGGCGAGCAATTCCTTGGCCACCTGGGTGAGTTCCAGACCGATCCCGAGACCCTCGAGCTGCGAGACGAGTCGCTTGCTCATGAGATCCACCATCTGGACCACTTCGTTCATGCCGAGTTCGTGGAACACGATGATCTCGTCGATGCGATTGAGGAACTCCGGTCGGAAGTGACCCTTCAAAGCCTCGTTCACCTTGTCGCGCATACGGGCGTAAGACATGGCCTCGTCGTTCTTGCCGAAACCGACGTTGGCCTTGCGCAGATCCTGCGTGCCGAGGTTGGAGGTCATGATGAGCACGGTGTTGCGGAAGTCGGTGCTGCGACCCTGTGCGTCGGTGAGACGACCTTCTTCCAAAATCTGGAGCAAGGTGTTGAACACGTCCGGGTGCGCCTTTTCGATTTCGTCGAAGAGCACGACCGAGAACGGCTTGCGACGCACGGCCTCGGTGAGCTGACCGCCTTCTTCGTATCCCACATATCCCGGGGGTGAACCGACGAGACGGCTGACGGTGTGCTTCTCCATGTACTCACTCATGTCGAGCGAGATGAGCGCATCGTCGTCACCGAACAAGAAGTTGGCGAGCGTCTTGGCGAGTTCCGTCTTGCCGACGCCCGTGGGGCCGAGGAAGATGAACGAACCGCTCGGGCGCTTCGGATCCTTCAGGCCTGCCCGGGTGCGGCGAATGCTCTGGCTGACCGCCTTGATGGCGTCATCCTGCGAGATGATCCGTTTGTGGAGCTCGGCCTCCATGTTGAGGAGTTTGGCCGTCTCTTCCTCGGTGAGTTTGTACACGGGGATGCCCGTCCAGATGCTGAGCACCTCGGCGATTGCCTCCTCGTCCACTTCGTCGAACAGGTCGATGCCCTTCGACTTCACTTCGGCTTCCTTGGAGGTGCGCTCATCGAGCAACGCGCGCTCCTGGTCGCGGAGTCGTCCCGCCTCTTCGAAGCGCTGTTCTTCGACGGCCTTCTTCTTGGCCTCCTGCACTTCATTGATCTTGTTCTCGAGTTCCTTCAAATCGGGAGGAGTGGCCATGCGCTTTATACGCAGGCGGCTGCCAGCCTCGTCAATGAGGTCGATCGCCTTGTCCGGAAGGTGACGATCCGCGATGTAACGATCGGCGAGGTTCGCTGCGGCGACAAGCGCCTGATCCGTGATGGTGACGCGGTGGTGAGCCTCGTACTTGTCGCGGATGCCTTTCAAGATTTCGATGGTGTGGGCCACCTCGGGCTCTTCCACCTTCACCGGCTGGAAGCGGCGCTCCAGGGCGGCGTCCTTCTCAAAGTGCTTGCGGTACTCATCCAGGGTGGTGGCGCCAATGGTCTGCAATTCACCACGAGCGAGCATTGGCTTCAAGATGGATGCCGCGTCGATGGCGCCTTCTGCGGCACCGGCACCGACAAGCGTGTGGATCTCGTCGATGAAGAGAATGATGTCGCCGCGCGTCTTGATTTCCTTCAACACCTTCTTCAAGCGCTCTTCGAAATCGCCGCGGTAACGGCTGCCGGCAACGAGTGCACCGAGATCGAGCGTGTAGAGCTGTTTGTTGGTGAGCGTCTCCGGAACATCGTTACGCACGATCTTCTGTGCCAGACCTTCGACGATTGCGGTCTTGCCGACGCCAGGTTCGCCGATGAGCACTGGGTTGTTCTTGGTGCGGCGAGAGAGAATCTGCATGACGCGTTCCATCTCACGCTGACGACCGATCACCGGATCGAGCTTGTTGTCACGCGCGAGTTGGGTGAGGTTGCGACCGAACTGATCGAGGATCTGGCTGCCGCCCTTTTCCTGAGTTTCTTCCTTGGCGCCGACTGCTTGACCTTCACCCTTGCCCGAGGGGCCCTGGTAGCCACTCAACAGTTGGATGACTTGCTGACGAACGCGGGAGAGATCTGCACCCAGCTTGACGAGAACTTGAGCGGCAACGCCTTCGCCTTCGCGGATGAGGCCGAGAAGAATGTGTTCGGTGCCGATGTAGTTGTGGCCGAGTTGGAGGGCTTCGCGAAGCGACAGCTCGAGGACCTTCTTTGCTCGCGGCGTGAACGGAATGTGGCCGGAGGGGGAGGACCCGCCCTGACCGATGATTTCTTCAACCTGTGCGCGCACCGCTTCGAGCGAGATGTTCAACGACTCGAGCGCCTTGGCGGCGACGCCTTCACCCTCATGGATGAGGCCGAGCAGGATGTGTTCGGTGCCGATGTACGAGTGGTTGAGCAGGCGTGCCTCTTCTTGAGCCAACACCACGACCCTGCGGGCCCGATCGGTAAACCGTTCAAACACTTGTGAGACCGCCCTTTTTGATTGGGGAACCTTGCTGGCAGTGTACCTGCGGCCTGAAAAAGGCTGATGTTGTGCGCTGGTGAGCGACGGATAGATGGACCTAATCCCCACATTTGATGGGTGCTTCGTTCGCCGGTTCACAAAGTGCCTGCGTAGCCTTTCGGGCATGGCACTTGCCTCCCCCCTGATGGAACTCCCGCTGATGGCGGCGGATCGTGATCGGGTGGATGCCGCATTGCTGAACGCGGTGCGCACCAGCGATCCGTACCTCACCGAGGTGGCGTCGCACCTGATTGTCGCAGGCGGCAAGCGGTTGCGCCCCGTGATGACCATCGCAGCTGCGCAGGTGGGAAGTGCAGACGCGGTGGCCAACGACGTGATCCTCGGTGGCATCGCCTGCGAACTCGTGCACCTCGGTTCGCTTTATCACGATGATGTGATGGACGAAAGCACCACTCGTCGCGGCGTAGAGACGGTGAACGCCAAGTGGGGCAACCTGCAGGCAATCGTCGCCGGAGACTTCCTGTTGAGCAGGGCATCGGAAATCGCTGCATCGCTCGGCAATGAGGTGGCAGGATTGCTTGCTCGCACCATCGGTCGTTTGTGTGAAGGTCAGATCGAAGAGTTGAAGACCACTTATGACATGAAGCGTTCGATCCCGACGTATCTCTCGAGCATCGACGGCAAGACTGCCTCACTGTTCTCCACCTCTGCGCGCATCGGCGCGTTGGTCGCGGGTCACGAGCGCCAGGTAGTGGATGCGCTCACCAACTACGGAACGTCGTTCGGCATGGTGTTCCAGATCGTCGATGACGTGCTCGACATCCTCTCAACGGAAGAGGAGCTCGGCAAGCCCGCTGGTCACGACATGGAAGAAGGCGTGTACACGTTGCCCGTGTTGCTGACGCTCGCCGAAGGTGGTGTTGCTGCAGACGAACTGCGTGAACTTTTGGGTAAGCCACTCTCCGCTGTCGAACGCGACAAGGCCTTGTCGATCGTGCGCTCAAACAACGGGGTGCAGGCTGCCATCGATACTGCGCGCAACTACGTGCAGTTGGCAGAAGCCGAGTGCAATCGAATGCGGCAAGGTGCCGCGACCGATGCGTTGCGAGCAGCGCCGATGGCGCTCCTCAGTTCAGTTATTCGCTGAAGCGCCTCAGGCCCGAAGTTCATGCACGCGCATGATCAGTTCGCGCGATGCAGGATCGAGTTGGCGGGCGCCGATGCGCTCGGTGAGCATGATGGCCTGCGAAGCATCGTCGATCAGTCCTGACCAGCGGATGTAGCCACCCATGAGCCCGATCAGTCGATCGCTCACTTCTTCGGCATGGACGACCACTTTCATGCCGTCACGCAGCATGGCTTGAAGATCGCCGTAGAACATCTTCAGCCACGGGTCCAATTCATCGAGGTTGACGAGCGGGCGGTGGCGGTAGTTCAGGCCGAGTTCCTCGTAGTTGTGGAGGTTGTGGGGTGCGGCGATGATCGACACCACGCAGGCGAAGTCGTTTTCCCTCAGCCAGATGATTTCCTCTTGCCTGCGCACTCGACGGTGGTTGACGCCGTAACCACCAGGCCGCTCACAGATGGCGAGCTTGTCCTTGATGATCCAGGTGAGATTGCGAGGAGTGATCCCCAGCGCCCACTTTCCACGAAGCTTTTGCGGCATCAGGGCGAGACGATACACCACCTGTAAAGCACCGTGTTCGGGTTTTCACGTCGTGATTGACTCGATGCGCAGTCGTTGTGCGGTGCGTCGCACCTGACGGTTGCCGCCGATGTCGCAGCCCGGCGTGTCGCCACGTGCAACTTCGAGCACGCGATCGACGGTGGCGAGATCGGGAGGGTGCTCCTCGGTGAGCCAGTTGCGAATGGCACGGCGAGCAAGCGCGAGAGGGGCGCGGGAGATTTCGAGTGCGTCGGTGGGATCGATCTCTGCAGCGAGCGAATTCAGCAGGTCGTCATCTTGGCGCAGGAGATCCGCCTGTCGCACAAGTACGGGGACGATGTCACGAGCCGCGATGTCGTTGATGAGCGGGAGCAATTCTTTGCGCACGCGAACCCGGAGAAAACGTGAGTCGTCGTTCATCTCATCGACGATCGGTGTGATGTCGAGCGCCGCGCACAAGGCAAGCGTCTCGGATCTCCGGAGTGAGAGGAGTGGGCGACTTGGGTCGGAGCGCATGCCGGAAAGTCCGCTCGAACTTGCGCCACGGAGGAGATTGATCAGCATCGTTTCAGCTTGATCGTCTGCCGTGTGGCCGGTGAGCACGCCCCGTGGCAGTACTTCATAGCGAGCGGTACGCGCTCGTGCTTCGAGGTTCGGGCCGTTATCGAGGTGCACACGCCGAGATTCGAACATGGCACCGATTTCGGTTGCCAGCGATTCGACAACCCGTGCTTCAGCAGATGAGTTGTGCCGCAAACCATGGTCGACGTGCCACAACGTGATCGGATTGCCGTGAGCAGCGGCAAGCACGGCAAGCGCAACTGAATCTGCGCCGCCGGACACAGCACAGTCGAGCGGAGTTGACGGTTCGGGAAATGAGCAGCGAATGAGCAACTCCGAGGCAAGTGGAAGTGCTTGCGCTCGAGCAAGGAGCGCGGCCATGACGCCCGGCGCTACTTGTTCTGTGCTGCTCGTTGGCGACGGTTGGGGTACTTCATCGCGGTGACTTTGGCGACGTACCCGGCAGCCGTGGCTATGAGCGCGAGGACACCGACGATGAGGAGGATGAGTCCGAGCCAGTAGTGCCATACGACGCTGAGCATGGCTCAGATCGTAGTCGCCTAGTTGGCGAAGTCGCCATCCCCGGCGATGTCATCGCCGAAACACTCCTCAATTCGCTTCAACAACGCAGGAGGGACCGAATCCTCATGGGACGCGCGTCGAACAAGCTGCTTGAGTTCGGCATGAAACTCGAACGCTTGTTGGCAGTCCACACAACCGGTGAGATGGGCGGTGAGTTCTGCGAGCGACTCCTGTTCCAGTTCGTCATCGAGGAAACGATTGAGTTCCTTCAATGTTTCGGAGCAGTCGGCCATGAGCTAGTCAGTCTTTCGGATCGGTGATGAGTCGATTGGTGGAGGCGTATCGGTACAACGCCTCTTGGAGGGCTTTTCTTCCCCGATGGAGTCGTGACATCACCGTGCCCATGGGTATTTCGAGGATCTCCGACATTTCCTTGTAACTGAAACCTTCGACATCGGAAAGGAGGACGGGTAGGAGAAAGGTTTCCGGGAGGTTCTCCATTGCCTCTCGCACTTCTGCGGCGGGAAACAGCGACAGCAATTCGTCTTCTGCGCCGACCGACAACGTGGGAAGCCGCTTGTACAAGTAGAGATCTTCGATTTCTCCGAGATCCGTTTCCTGAGGACGACGTTGTTTGGCGCGGTAACCGTTGATGAATGCATTGGTGAGAATTCGAAACAACCATGCGCGGAGGTTCGTTCCTTCGGCATAGCCATCGAATCCGCGATAAGCACGCAAGTAGGTCTCTTGCACGAGGTCTTCGGCATCCGACTTGTTGCGTGTCATGCGCAATGCAGTGGAGTAGAGGCTTTCCGCATGTTGCATCGCCTCGCCAACGAACGCAGAGCGACTAGCCACTTGCTCATACTAGATTTCGTGGCGAAGGAGTGACCGTGGCAGAAGTGGTAGTGCGCGATTCGGGTGTAACTCGTGAAGACGTGATTGCAGTGGCGAGACACGACGCGACGATTCGGTTGGACAAGTCGGCAGTTGACGCAATGAATGCTTCTCGAAAGCACATCGAGTCGCTCGCAGCGTCCGCCAAACCGGTGTACGGAGTGTCCACAGGGTTTGGCGCGTTGGCGAATCGCCACGTTTCACCGGAGCAGCGAGCACAACTGCAGAAGTCACTGGTGCGGTCGCATGCCGCCGGTACCGGCAATCCGGTTGAGCGCGAAGTGGTGCGCGCATTGATGTTTTTGCGTCTGAAGACGCTCGCGAGTGGTCGTACCGGTGCTCGGCTCGTGCTCGCCGAGACGATGGCCGCAATTTTGAACGCAGGGATCACCCCCGTCGTACACGAATTCGGATCGCTCGGCTGCAGTGGCGACTTGGCGCCACTTGCCCATTGCGCACTCGTCTTGATGGGGGAAGGCGAAGTCTTCGATGCGAGTGGTACCAGGCGCCCCTCTGCCGAAGTGCTTCAGGAGGCGGGTGTTTCACCCGTGGAGCTTCGCGAGAAGGAAGGCCTTGCGCTGATCAATGGCACCGACGGCATGTTGGGCATGTTGATTCTGGCGATCGACGACATCGAACGACTTTGCAATGCCACCGACGTAGTGGCTGCGATGAGCGTGGAGGCACTGCGCGGAACTGATGCGGTGTTCAAGCCCGAGCTGCACGCACCTCTTCGTCAGCACCCCGGGCAAGCAGAAAGCGCCGCACGGATGTTGGCCACGTTGAAAGATTCGCCAATCGTGGCCTCCCACCAGGACGATGACTCGCAAGTGCAGGATGCATACTCGCTTCGTTGCGCCCCACAGGTGACGGGTGCCGTTCGCGACACTGTGGCCCACGCACGACTCGTTGCGGATCGCGAGCTCGCCTCGTCGATCGACAACCCCGTCGTTCTCTCCGATGGCCGAGTGAGTTCGAACGGAAATTTCCACGGTGCGCCGGTGGCGTATGTGCTCGACTTCTTGGCCATCGCAGTGGCTGATCTCAGTTCAATTGCGGAGCGACGAACCGATCGCATGCTCGACAAGGACCGTTCGTACGGTCTTCCCCCGTTCCTCGCAGACGATCCGGGTGTTGATTCGGGGATGATGATCGCGCAGTACACCCAGGCCGCACTCGTTTCGGAAAACAAGCGTCTTGCCGTTCCTGCCAGTGTGGACTCAATCCCGAGCAGCGCAATGCAGGAAGACCACGTGTCAATGGGTTGGAGTGCTGCGCGAAAACTGCGCCAGGCAGTGACGAACGCCGAACGTGTCGCCGCAATCGAATTGATGTGCGCGGCACGAGCTCTTGATCTGCGTGCGCCACTCAAGCCGAGCCCGGTGAGTTCAAAGGTGGTGCA
>JAFMFC010000124.1 GCA_017856375.1 Ilumatobacteraceae bacterium
AGGTGATGACGCGGCAGAGCCTTGAGCGCCTTTCGTGCTGCAGGCGGATTCGGAACAGCAGGGTGCGGTGTGAACCGATGCAACCAGGTGATTGATCTTCCGGATTGCTCGATCTTGTCGGGCAGGTTCGCCCAATAACCACTGCGGTACGTTCCTGCAGTCAGATCCTTCGGGTCCACCCGGAACAAGTAGTCGGCGATGAACAGGTCGGTGGTCTCACTCGATGGCGACGCAAACGTGAACCACCGCATCAGATGACGGATCGCTCGCAGCGTCGACCACGGTGATCGGCGTTGCGCGGTGATCGAAGCGCACGGAATGCCAAGTCGCTTGCAGGTGAGGGAAATGGACTCGGCGACGTATTTGTTCTCGACATGCACGACCACCTTTGACGGCGGCGTTTCTCGCAGACGCTTGGTGAAGGCGAGCATCTTCACCGCATCGGGAAGAACGCCCAGCTCACCCCAACGCTTCGCCCACAGCAGGGTCATGTGTAGATAGCTGAGACCTTCTTCCAGTTCGAGCACCTCACGGAGCCTCCGTCCGTTCATGGGAAATTCGGCAATGTCGTCGAGTGTGCGAAGTATTTCGTCACGAAATGAATCACGATCACGACGGATGAGCATCGGAAGTGAGGTGTGCGGAGAGTCATCGTCGACGAACTCGTTCCAGAGAACGAGATGCTCTTCGGAACCGACCGTGACCAGCGAGTCGCTGACTACCCAGACCCGGGGATTCGTCACGGCATCGAAAAAGGGACGACGGAGTTCGTGGCCAGCACGGTGAGCGACTCGTGGAAGCTCGTCATTGCCAGTTCGAACTCGCCACCAGCTCCCTCAACCAAGGCGAGTGCCGCTGCGACGTCCCAAATCATGATGTTGCGTTCGAAGTAGGCATCTGCTGCGCCCCGAGCGACAAGAACAAGCGACGCGGCGGCTGAGCCGATCATGCGCACCTTCGCAAACTTGAGGATCTCCGACATGTACTCGCCGATGGCCATCGGATTGGTGGCGGGAAAACGACTGGGGAAGCCGGTGCACACCGTCGATCTCAGTAGGGAAGACTCGGTCGAAACGCGGATTTCGCCATGCGACGAATGTGCGCCGAACCCTGCTCCACCCCAATACATCACTCTGGTACTCAAGTCGTAGAGCACACCGAAAGCGGGCTTGCGGTTGTCCCATAGGGCGACACAGATCATCGAAGGACCGAGGTTGCGAGAATAGTTGTAGCTGCCATCGAGCGGATCGATGATCCACAGCGGCTCATCCAACGATTGATGGTGTGATTCCTCGGTTTCTTCGCTGAGGATCTTCACCCCGGTCTTGGCCAAACCGTTGATCAGCTCTGACTCGAGGAACTTGTCGGCGACGAGTTTCACCTCGCGTTCGCCGAGTTGACGATCCGTCACCGACCCCAGGGCGCCTCGGTCCGCAGCGAACAGTTTTTCTGCGGTCACTTCAACCAGTGATTTCGCGGTCTCGAGCAACGAGGCGTGATCGATGCTCATGCGAGATACGGCCCAGGTGCAGGAATGTGGAATTTCGTACGCCAGTTTTCGTCGGCGAAATAGATCTGATGGACGAGCCGCATCGTGTTGTAGGCATCACGCGAGGAACCCATGCCGATCGGTTTGTTCTCGAGTACGGCATCAGCGAACACGGCAATTTCCGAATCCCATGAGGGATCGTTGTGATATTGCGTGGTGGTCTCCTGCGGGTCGCCATTGTCGCGATCCGGATCAGCGATGATCAAGGTCATCGTCTCGGCGCCGTAACTCTTGGAGCCACTCAGGATTCCTCGCAACACGATCCCGCCGTATTGCATGTTGATGTCGAGATGGAACTGGTGCCGCCATTGCGTGGCGCTCGAGTTGATCATCGCCACCACACCGTCGTTCGTGCGCATTAACGCATACGCATTGTCTTCGACGTCGTAGCCCCAGTGACTGTTGTCGACGAATGAGTGCACCTGCTCGAATTCGCCACCAAACATGCGCATCAAATCCACCATGTGGATCCCCTGATCGAGCAGGACGCCTCCACCGGCTACGTCCCGCTTTGCGCGCCAGTCAGCTTGATTGAAAGTGATCAGCTTCGACTTGCCGTACACACCGCGCATGTTGATGATTCGTCCCAGTCGTCCCGACTTGATGATCTGCATCGCCTCTTGTATCGACTCGTGGTATCGGTGGTTGAACCCGTACATCAGGTGCAGTTCCGGGTGCTTGCGTTCTTCGGCGATCACCGCTTCGATGTCGGCCATGTTCCGACCCGGAGGCTTCTCGCACAGCACGTGCAGACCGCGGGACAATCCGGCGATGGTGACTTCCGCCGCCATGTCGTTGCTCATACAGACTATGAGCGCATCAAGATCCTCGCGGAGTAGATCCTGGTACTTGCGGTAGTAACGCACCCCGTCGGGCATCGTTCCGTCTTCAGTGAACACTCGATCGCACACGGCAACCACGTCGAACGCGGGGTGGCGATCGCAACACTCTCTCCTGCGCTTGCCGACGACGCCGTATCCGGCTATTCCGACGCGCACACGGTGCGGTGTGCTGCTCATATTCCTTCGTTCAGGCTACCCAGTTGGGTGGGTATGGCAGGCGAAGTTCAGCGAGTGGGAAGCGTCGATGCGCTGCGAAGAAATACGGTGTCCACGCCGTAGGCGATGAAGCGGAATCCTTCGTCGACGCGCTGGCGAAGAAGTGACGGATTGGGATCGACGACATGGGTGCCGGCCGTTTTGTTGGAGCGCCTGCATGCCTCACGTATTTCATTCACCGCACCAACGACGTCGGGGTGATCGAGTTGTCCCGTTCGGCCGAGCGATGCGGACAGGTCGTATGGACCGATCATCAGCGCGTCGAGTCCGTCCACCGCGAGGATTGCATCGAGGTTCT
>JAFMFC010000039.1 GCA_017856375.1 Ilumatobacteraceae bacterium
GAGTTCAGACGTGTGCTCTTCCGATCTTGGCGAGGAAGGCGAATGACGCGCACATCGTGGCAGAAGTATTTGCCACCGAATTGCGCGCCAATACCGGTCTGTTGAGCCAGCTTGAGCACCTTCTGTTCGAGATCAACATCGCGGAAGGCATGACCCAGGTTGGATCCGCTGGTAGGCAGCGAGTCGAGGTAGCGAGTGCTGGCAAGTTTGGCGGTCTCCACCGCGTGTTCGGCAGATGTTCCACCAATCACCACTGCCAGGTGGTACGGCGGACATGCTGCAGTGCCGAGCGTCTTCATCTTCTCGAACAACCAGGGCAACAGGGTCTTTTCGTTAAGCAGTGCCTTGGTTTCTTGGAACAGATAACTCTTGTTCGCAGATCCGCCACCCTTGGCGATGAACAAGAACTTGTACTCGTCACCGTCCACCGCTTGGATTTTGATTTCAGCAGGCAAGTTGGTGTTGGTGTTCACCTCGTCGTACATCGTGATTGGTGCCAACTGGCTGTAGCGAAGGTTGCTGGTTTGGTACGTGTTGTAGATACCGCGCGAAATTGCTTCCTCATCCCCACCACCGGTGAAGACGAATTGACCCTTCTTCGCCTTGACGATTGCAGTACCCGTGTCTTGGCACATGGGGAGGACGCCCCCTGCAGCGATGCTCGCATTCTTCAGTAAATCCAAGGCGACGAAGCGATCATTGGCGCTCGCTTCGGGATCTTTCAGGATGTCGGCGAGCTGTTGGAGATGACCTGATCGAAGCAGGTGAGCGATGTCTCGCATGGCTACTTCGGTAAGTCGCGTGATTGCGTCTGGCGACACACGAAGGAAAGTGCCAGCGCTTGTTTCGAATTGCTCGACACCCTCAGTCGAGATCAGTCGATATTCAGTTTCGTCCGGTCCGATCGGGAGCAATTCACTGTAAGAAAACGGCTCTTGCCGGACTTCAGGCATAACTTCAGGTTACGGCGACCGGGGTAGTCGAGCTCAGCCGAGCGCTGGGCTGCCGGCAAAGTAGCCAGGGTCGCCCGCAGAAGGAATGTGCGGTGCCGACCATTGCACGGTTTCAGCGATGTGTGTTGCTACCGCTTTCCACTCAGAAGCGTTCCAGCCTTCTGCAGATGCGGGCACGCTGCCATCGCCCTGGATGAAGACGAACGCCGGAAGTGACTTGAGTCCCAACTGACGCACCATCACGCGATCGGGATCGACATATGTGAGGAACTCCTTGGCCAATGGGCCGAGGAACTGTTTAGTCTCCGCGGGGCCGGCTGTGACGATGAAATTGACGCGAGTCGCCGCTCCACCGAAGTGGCGCAGAATGCGAGCCGCAGTCTGCAAAATCCACGCGCTTTCGTTGGTGTACGGATCGATCACGATCGAGGCGAGATGAAACGTGGTGGTCCACTCCTTCAGCGGTCTTGTCTCGCCGTCGAGGGTGGTGAGGGAGGTATCGAGTGCTGCTGCCACGGAGAAAGACCGTAGCAAGTCCCTACTAGCGTTTTCATCATGCATCCCATCGAATACCTGCGCCATGTGGCGCGGGCGAGTGGTGCTGATCCCTCGATGTTGGTTACCGAAACGGCCTCTGCGCTGAGCGCAATGCGCCTTGACCAACCGGGGTTCGTTCTCGCTACGCGACGGATCGTGGACAAACATCCCACGTGTGCACCGTTGTGGTGGCTCTGTGCAGGAGCATTGACTGCGCTCGATCCAGTAGAACGGCTGCGTGATCTTGCCAGGGAGTTCGAGCGTGATCCCAGCGCCGAAAATTTGATGGCGTCTGGTCATGATGATGCACTCGTGGTTGAAGCCATGGCGATGGGTAACGACAACTCAGTCGAAGTGCTGATCGGGGCGAGTGACGTTGAGGATCTCGAGTGGGCTCGAGAAGTTGGTCGCACAGCAATCCTGGTTGCGCGCAGGGGCACCAGGTTGCCTCTCGAGATGTGGCGAGAAATGAAGCGTCGATCCACATCGACCGATAATCCGTGGACGTTGGATGTGCGCGTGATCAGCCTTGCCGAGTTCGACATGGTGGTGGACCCCCTCGGAATTCATGCCGCATCCGACATCGTCTTTTCAGCCGAGTGCGCTCCGTGCCCTGAACTGCTCGTTGGCGGCGGCTTGTAGCCTGAGCCCATGTCTGCACGCTCGCGCAATCTGCCCCGTCGATCCTGTCTTTCAATTCCTGGTTCCTCGGAGAAGATGCTCACCAAAGGTCCCGGCATTCCCGCGGACATGGTGTTTCTCGACTTAGAAGATGCCGTTGCTCCCAAGGAGAAGGAAGCGTCTAGAGCAAAAGTTGCTGCGGCAATTCGTGATCAGGAGTGGGGCGACAAGGTGCTGTGTGTTCGCGTCAACGACTGGAGCACCAAGTGGACGGCGTTCGACATCATCGAGGTCGTAGGCAATGCTGGTCCGCGTCTCGACGAGATCATGCTTCCCAAGGTGGAATCGGCTGCTCAGATCGTGGCAACCGACATGTTGCTGCGCCAGGTAGAGATCGCGAGTGGTCTGCCGATCGGTCACATCGGTATCGAGGCGCAAATTGAAACAGCTCGTGGACTCATCAACGTAGAGGAGATCTGCGCCGCGAGCCCCCGTATCGAGACCATCATCTTCGGACCTGCCGACTTCGCGGCAAGCATGGAGATGCCGGTGCTCACGGGTGGCGTGCCAATCGATGAGTATCCGGGAGATCATTTCCACTATGTGTTCAACAAGATCCTCATGGCTGGAAGGGCGAACTCGCTGCAGGTGATCGATGGGCCATTCCTCCACGTGCGCGACTCCGAAGGGCTGCGCAACTACTCGATGCGTGCCCGCACACTCGGATTCGACGGCAAGTGGGCATTGCATCCCGATCAGGTGACGGTGTTGAACGAGGTCTTTTCACCGACTCAGGAGCAATTCGACAAAGCCTGGGAAATCATCGACGCGTATAAGGCAGCGACCGAAGTCGAGGGCAAGGGTGCCGTGATGTTTGGCAACGAGATGATCGACGAAGCAAGTCGCAAAATGGCGCTCAAGTTCATCTCTCGTGGTGAGCGCGCGGGCCGCACGCGATCACCGAAGAACTGACCGTATTTCCGCACAGTCGTGACCAAACAGTTCGACGCGTTGTTGTTCGACGCTGGAGGCATCTTCGTGGTGCCGGATCCGACCACGATCGGCATGGTCGTCGAAAGTTTTGGTGGTCAGGGAGACGTCGCCTCCATGGTTCGCGCGCACTATGCGGGAATGGCGGCACTTGATCACTTGGCTTTGGAGCGAGAAAGTGGGTCCATTGACAAGGTCAGCTGGGATACGTATCGGCGAGCAGTGGCGATGGTTTCCGGAATCTCAGCAGAGCGCGGCGACGAGGCGGTGATTCGTCTCCGCGACATGTATTCACCGATGCTGTGGCGGTGGCCAATTCTGGAGTCGACTTCCGCACTATGGCGTCTTCACTTGAAGGGCGTACCTATCGGGGTGGTATCCAACGCAAGTGGACAAATCGAAGCAACCTTGGCGAATCAATGCATCCTGCAAGTGGGGCCCGGCGCGGGAGTCCCGGTGTTGATCGTCACCGACTCACACGTCGTTGGATACTCCAAACCAGATCCTCGGATTTTCGACGACGCCATTGCTGCACTCGAAGCAAATGGCATCGAGCGATCCCGAATCGGATATGTGGGTGACTCCTACGTGAATGACGTGGGAGCGGCCCGCAACGCCGGCATGGTGGGTGTCTTGCTCGATCCGTATGACGATCGGATCAACTTCGATTGCATCCGTATTCGTTCGTTACACGAACTTGCAGAGATGGTGTAGCGCCTTAGGCGGCGTTTAGGACTTCGACTCCTCGACGAGACGTCGAGCGATCACTTTAAGACAGAGCGTTTCATCGGCGCCCTCGAAGATCGACAACACGCGAGCATCGACGAACAGGCGGCTTACCGAGTACTCCTCGGCATAGCCGTAACCACCGTGTATCTGCATCGCTTCACGGGTTACCCATTCCGCTGCCTTGCACACGTAAGCCTTGACCATGCTGGCTTCCATTGCGCCTTCACCCTTGCCCATCAACTTGGCCACTGCGTAGCTGAACTGGCGGGAGGCTTGCACGATCGCCGCCATTCTTCCGAGCTTGGCGCGAGTGAGTTGATAGTCGACGATGTCGTGTCCGAACACCTTGCGATTCTTGGCGTACTCAAGCGCCGATTCGTACGCGGCCTGCATCACGCCCACAGCTCGGGCGGCGGTTTGAAGGCGACCGTTCTCGAATCCCTCCATCTGGAAGTAGAAGCCCTTGCCAAGACCGGATTCTTCACCGATCAAGTGATCGGCGGGAACCCACCAGTTTTCGATCGCGATCTCATAAGAATGCATTCCGCGGTAACCGATGGTGTCAATCGGTCGGCCTTCCATTCGTCCTCCGCCCGGCTGTGTGAAGACGAATCCGTGTGCCTCGCCGATCGGCTTGGGCACGATGAACACGCTGAGACCCTTGTGAGCCTTTGAGCGATCCGGGTCGGTGCGGGCGAGCAACATCAACACGTTGGCTCGAGCACCGAACGTGCACCAGGTCTTCACGCCGTTGATTACCCAACCATCTGCGCCATCGGAGGACTTGCCTCGCGTAGCCGTGGTCTTGAGACTGGCAACGTCGCTTCCGTAGTCGGGTTCGGTGACGGCAACTGCAGCCATCACCTCGGTAGTGGCGAGCTTCGGCAGCCAGTGGTGCTTCTGCGCTTCCGTCCCTCCGCGCACAAGTGCGCGGGTGAGGATCTCGGGGCGCGTGATCAACGAGCCACCAATTCCCAGTGATGCGCGCGACAACTCTTCGGTGGCGATGCAACTGGCCATGTACTCGCCGTCACCGCCTTCGCTGAATCCGCCGTATTCGCTCGGGACAGACAATCCGAATGCGCCAATTTCAGCGAGCCCCGAGATGATCTCTTCCGGAACATCGGCATTGTGACGGTGCACGTGTTCGGCGCGCGGAGCGATTTCCTTGACTGCGAAACTGCGGAACGTGTCTTGAACCATTTCGTATTCGTCGTCGAGATGACGAGGGCCAGCCACTTCGGCGAGGTCAGCGAGGACTTCGGGGTTTCGCCACATGGCGATGAACGACGTGTTCGCTGCAAGCGCGTTGGAATCGACGCCCCACATCGACTCGCGACCCAAGAGGCGAGTGGCTACTTCGTGGGCCATGTCGGCAACGAAGACGCAGGTCAATCGGGCTTCGTCGTTACCCTTCGCGCCATAGTCGAGCATTGAACGGGCGGTGTGCAACGCAGCTGATGCGTGAGCAATGTCGTAGGCAAGTACTTGATGGGTATCAGGGCCACCAAGCGCTGCGAGATTTCTTGTTCCTTTGCCAACGACTCGGGAGACAACTTCGATGACTCCTGCTGCTGTGGTGAGGTCGGGTGTAGGCGACATTCTCGAAACGCTAGTGAGCAAAGGATTGCGATGCCCTACCCACGTTCGGATTGGCGACCTACGATGAAGTAGTGGCGGGAACAAGCGGCTTGAAGTCGGCGCTGACCACCCTGAAATGGGTGATTTTCGGTCTGGTGGTCTATTTCTTCGTGATCCCACTGGTCCCCGGCTTTCGACGGGCGGTTACCGAATTGTCCTTGGTCGACCCGATGCTGTTGACCATCGGTCTTGGTCTGCAAATGCTTGCCCTGTTCAGTTACTCGCTGCTTACGCACGCTGCATTGGGGGAGAACCACATTTCCATCTGGCGCCTGTTTCGTATTCAGTTGAGCACCAAGTCGGTGGGCAACATTCTTCCCGGGGGTAGCGCTGCTTCGAGCGCGCTCGGGTATCGCCTATTACGCCTCTCTGGCGTTCAGGGCCCCGATGCCGGCTTCGCGCTCGCCACGGCAGGTCTGGGTTCGGCAGTGGTGCTGAATCTGATCCTGTGGGTGGGTCTCATCGCATCGATTCCCGGTCGGGGAGTAAACGCCGCATATGGCACGGCTGCAATCATCGGCGTGATCGTGATGGTGGTTGCTGCGGCATTGATTTTCGGAATCATCGACGGTCAAGGACGTGCGGAGCGAGCGCTGCGATGGTTCGCATCGCGACTTCGTTTCAACGAAGATCGCGCTGCATCGGTTTTGACACATTTGGGCACACGTCTGCAGGGTCTTGCCACCGAACCTCGGTTGCTCGTGCGCGTATTGGTGTGGGCTGCGGTCAACTGGTTGCTGGACGCCGCATCGCTGTGGGTGTTCCTTCGGGCATTCGGGGCATCGATGCCACCCGACGCCTTGATCGTTGCGTTTGGGCTGGCCAACATCATGGCCGTCGTGCCGATCACGCCGGGAGGACTCGGCATCGTCGAAAGCGTCTACATCCCCACCCTGGTGGGCTTCGGAGCAACACGGGGAGAAGCGACGCTCGGCGTGCTCTCGTATCGCATCTCACAGTTCTGGATTCCGATCCTTATCGGTGCAATTGCGTACCTCTCGCTACGGGTCGGCCCGTTTGCCATCGAACGTCGAGCCAAGCTGCAACCTTGGCGTCGACTTGCCCTGGATGCAGCGGAGCATCCAACGAGCAGGATCGAGTTCTTGGAGCATTACGCACCGCGTGACCGCACCGGACAGTTTCCGATGCCCGACTTCCGTGGCGTCTATGCGCTCGACCAAGAAGTCGATGACGAGCCAGACGAGTCAACGAAACGTCCATCGGCAAGTAGCGACTAGCGTCTGACTCGTGACTGTGCATGAACGCCCCTTTGGTAGGTGTCTCGAAGACTTCGTCGTGGGAGACGTCTACCGTCATTGGCCGGGCAAGACGATCACGGAAGCAGACGACCATCTCTTCTGCATGATCACGATGAACCATCACCCGCTGCACACCAACGATTGGTTTGCATCAAAAAGTGTGCAGGGGAGAAACGTCGTCGTGGGAAATCTCGTGTACTCGCTCGTGTTGGGTATGAGCGTGCCCGATGTGAGTGGTGCGGCGATCGCCAATCTTGAAGTGGAGACGCTGCAGCACAAGCATCCCACTTTTCACGGCGACACCATTCACGCCGAGACCAGGGTGCTCGAGGTGCAGGAGTCGAAGTCGAAGTCCGATCGCGGTGTGGTCACGGTGGAAACGAAGGGCTTCAATCAGGACGGCAAAGAAGTGTGTTACTTCCGCCGACGAGTGATGGTGTGGAAGCGATCAGCGCTGCCGAAGCGAGAGCGTCCGTACGACGGTCAAGACGTCTGGGGCAACTAGAAGCGATCGTAGACCCCGTTTTGGAATGGGGTTCACAACGTCTACGTGATCTGCCGTGGCGGCGCACGCGTGATCGTTGGTACGTGCTCGTGAGCGAGGTGATGCTGCAGCAAACCCAGGTGCATCGTGTGCTGCCGAAGTTCGAAGCGTTCATCGAGTCGTTTCCGAATCCGCAAGCGTGTGCCGACGCTCCGCTTGGCGAGTTGCTGACGCTGTGGCAGGGGTTGGGCTATCCACGGAGGTGTCGCAACCTGCACGAAGCGGCAAAGGTGGTGGTGCGCGACCACGGCGGTGTGGTGCCCGGCGAGTTGGAGGTGTTGCTCAGCTTGCCCGGGATCGGTGATTACACCGCACGGGCGGTGATGGCGTTTGCGGACTCGCGAGATGTCGCAGTAGTGGACACCAACATCGCTCGCGTGTTGGCACGACTGGTCAATGAGCCACTTGGAAAAGCGCGAGCGCAGAACCTTGCGGATGAACTCGTTCCGCTCGGCTCGGCGTGGGAATGGAACCAAGTGTTCATGGACCTGGGCGCAACCGTGTGCACATCGCGCGCGCCACGATGTGCGGACTGTCCAATCGCGGGCGAATGCAGATGGAAGCATCACGGCGGCGAAGACCCCGCTCCTGCATCGGCAATGACAAGCAAACCACAGGGACGGTTCGAAGGTTCGGATCGGCAGGCGAGAGGGCGATTAATGAGGGCACTCACCGAATCGGGAGTTAAGCGGACTGATGCGGCGGCAGTGATGGGACTAAGCGGTCAACGTATTCGCGCTGCGAAACTGGTGGACGACCTGATAGGTGAGGGACTCGTTGTATTGACCAATGAGTACCTCACACTTCCCTAGTTTTTGCTCGCTGAACTAATCCTGCTTCTCCAGGAACCCGAGAATTGCTTCAGCGACGGCATTCGGCTGCTCCAGTTGAATGAAATGACCTGCTTGATGGATCTCGAGCACCGATGCCGAGTCAGGCGCGTTCCGCGCCGCATCGCGAGCCACTTCGATGCCGATGCAGCCATCGTTGAGTCCGTGAAGGTAGAGGGTCGGCTGCGGCGGTTGATCGCCGGAAACGCGCTGCTGCAGTTCCTGATTGGCAGGGTTTCGGTATCCGTTACCAAGAGTCGCGCGGTAGTAACCAAGTGCGGCCTGCAGGTTTGCCGGTTCGGTCAAGCAGTCCTTCGCGTTGCGAGCGTCCATGACCGAATCGAACCCTGGTGACCACGAATTCCAGATCATGTCGATGAATGCGAGATCGTTTGCCGGAACGACCAGGTCGGCCAAAGGGTGCTGGAAGTAGAACATGTACCAACTCCGTCGGATTTGCTCCAGATTTCCGAGGAACGCCCGTGTCATGGCGCCCCACGGGGGAACCGACATCCCGACCACTTTCGACCAACGGCGTGGTTCGATGATCGCAGCTGCATACGCAGCTGTTGCGCCCCAATCGTGACCGATGACGACGGCGCGCTCGTCGGCATCCAGTGCTTCGTGCAACGCGATTGCATCCAATCCCAGTTCACATGTTTGGTATGCGCCGTCTTCGGGGATAGGTGTGGGTGCATAACCACGCATGAACGGAGCAACGGCGTGATAGCCGGCATCAGCGAGTCGTGGAAGAAGATGACGCCAGGAATGAGCCGAGTCGGGGAACCCATGCAGGCAGAGTGCAAGGGGACCAGTGCCGCATTGCAGTGTGCCGAAATCAAGGCGTTCGGTATTCACCACGCGCTGCACGATGTCTTCAGACACGACGAAACAGTACCTGAGTAGGCTTCAACCAATGTCAAGCAAACATTCCATAGACACAAAGGATTTTCGGTCGGTAATGGGGAACTTCCCGACGGGAGTCGTGGTGATTACGGGCGAGTCATCGTCTGGCGAGTTGGCCGGAATGACGATCGGCTCCTTTGTTTCGGTCTCGCTTAACCCACCTCTCGCTGGATTTTTCATTGGATCGGGATCTCCGTCTTGGAAAAAGATTGCGGAAACAGGGAAGTTTTGTGCCAGCGTGCTGAGCGTGGATCAAGAGGAATGGTGTTGGCGCTTTGCGAAGGAAAGTGAAGCTCGATTTGATGGTGTGCCGTTCACGCGTGGAGTTAATGGAACACCACGCTTGGAAGGCTCAGTGGCGTGGATCGAATGTGATGTCGATCAAGTGACTACAGCCGGTGATCACGACTTCGTTCTTGGGAGGGTGACGACTCTTGAGGCGTCAAAGTCAAATGCAGGAGCGATGACGTTTTATCGAGGTGCCATTGGAGGCACTGCCCGTTGAATGATGTCGCCTGGGTGTGCGCGGCCATCGTGGGCACCGTTTTCGTGTGGGCTGGGGCCACGAAGTTGCAGGCGCGAGACGCATGGGCCGCGCAGGCGCGAGACATGGGCGCACCCGCGTGGGGGATTCCTTTCGTTCCGCTCGTTGAACTGACATTGGGCGCCATGCTGATCCTGGGCTGGTGGCCGCGACTTGCGACTTCAGCAGGAATCACATTGCTGATCGCGTTTTCGTGTCTGATTGTGACGAATTTGGTGCGTGGCAATCGGCCGGCATGTGCCTGCTTTGGGGTGCGAACTGCGCGTCCAATTACGTGGTTATTCGTAGCCCGCAACATGGTCTTTGTCGGGCTACTTTCGGTCGCTCTGCTCGTCGATTGAACTAGTCAACACCTATCGTCTCGTGGGTGCGAGTGTGGATTGATCAAGACCTTTGCACCGGGGACGGTCTGTGTGTAGACCACTGCCATGACGTCTTCGTGCAATTGGAAGACGGCATCGCGTATGTGAGCGAGGCGGGCCAAGTGTTGAATGACCCTGGTAGTTCGGGAAGCTTGGCGCGGGTCGAAGAACGACATGCTCAATCGGTGGTTCGCGCGGCAGAGGTGTGCCCCGGTGAATGCATCTTCATCGAGCTTGATGAAGGTGAGACGTGGTCGTCCGTCCTGGACGGAGACTCAGTACCACAATCGTCTTAGGATTTTCACATGACATGGAAAATGACGGTTGCCGGTGTAGTCATGGCCGTCTGCGTCACTTCGGTATCTCCAGTAGGTGCATCAACAAACTCTCTGGACGCCATGCAGGTTCTGTCGGGTATCACCGTTCAGAATGAGAGTCCGGCGGGGTATTCCCGAGATCTGTTTGCACATTGGCTCGACATTGACGGGGATGGGTGCAATGCTCGCGAGCAAGTGCTCAAGCGGGACAGCGTCTCGTTGCCGCAAGTTGATCCTTACAACTGTTTTGTGGTGGCGGGAGATTGGGTTTCTCCGTACGACGGTCGCACGGTGCGTGATCGAACCCAAGTGGACATCGATCACGTCGTAGCGTTGAAAGAGGCATGGGATTCGGGCGCTTGGGCATGGAGCGCTACCCAGCGCACGGCCTACGCAAATGACACCAGTGATCGACGCTCCCTCGTTGCAGCCAGTGCTTCGTCGAACCGATCGAAGAGTGATAAGGATCCGAGCAACTGGTTGCCCACTAGTTCCTCATATGTCTGCACGTATCTGGGGAATTGGATTTCGATCAAGGCCCGATGGGGTCTGTCGATGGATCGCAGCGAACACGGGCGGATCCGCAACGTTTTGCAGTCCCGTTGCGTCGGGTTGAAAATCGCATCGTGGCGTCCGATCTCGGGTGTTTCGACTCCTGCTCCGGTTCCGAAAACATCTCCGAGCACTTCCGTGGTGCCGGGCAATTCGACGGGAACAGTTTTCCCTGGTGCGTGGTGCAAACCAAAGGGAGCAATGGGCGTTTCGCCCAAAGGTGTGAAATATGTATGTTCAACCACCAGCCTCGACGGGAAGGCGTACAGCGACGGACGTCCACGATGGAGACGGACTTCGTGAGGGTTAGCCTGTAGCGCCTATGTCGAAGAAGACCAAGAAGCGCAAGGCAAAGCTCCGCCGTTCCAAGGCCAACCACGGTAAGCGTCCCAACATGGGGCGTGGCTGAGGCCAACATCTCGATCGAGTCGCCCGCGCGCCTCGTCCAATTGACGGTTGGTGGCACGAGCCATCTTTGGCAACGACTAGGTCTCCGTGTCGATGACTCTCAGACATGTCGAATCGGACAGGTGACCCTTCAACTAAATGAAGGTGTTCCACCGGGCCATCTCCAGTGGGCTTTCGATCCACAAGTCTCATCGATCGACGGAATCATTTCAGCGTCTCGAGTACCCGACAGCGAGATGGTGTCCTCGACATTTCTTCACGTAGATCACGTGGTGGTGATGACCGACTCGCTCGAGCGCACTTCAGCGGCGATTGAAGAGCGCACCGGTCTTGAGCTTCGGAGAACAAGGGATGCAGGAAAGGGGGTTCGTCAGGCATTTCATCGAAGTGGTGAAGTGGTAATCGAGGTGGTGCAGGCCCCCCACGTCACTGAGCCACAACTCTGGGGTTTTGTTCTCGTTGCCCCGCGGTTTGACGAGGTGGTTTCTCGGCTTGGTGAATCAGTGCTGTCTGTGCCGAAAGATGCCGTTCAACCTGGCCGTCGAATCACCACTGTGCGTCGCGAGGTTGGCCTCGGCGTCAATGTCGCTTTGATCTCGCCAGGTCAGTAATCGTCACTCTCGTCGCCTCGCTCGAGGTATTCCTGACCAGTTGTGCATGATTCAGCAAGTGGGCACCAGCGACACGTGGCTGAGGGCACCAACTTTGGCTCTCGTCGCTCACGTTCGAGTTCAAACATCTTGCGCACGGCGTCGGCCGTTTTGCGCGTCGCTGCTTGGAGTACCCCCTCAGTGACATCTTCGACGTCGATACGGGCGGTGAGCAGGGAAAGTGTCGCCAACTTACGGGGTGCGAGTCCGGTGCGGAGCGCTTCGACCAACGCATAAAAACGAAGCTCCTCTCGGTGGTGGGGATGCAGTGAGCCCGTTTTTACATCGATGATCACTTTGTTGCCGGCTGCGCCAAGAGTCAGATCGGTCTTTGTCGACATGATGATTCGCTTGTCGAACATTTCGAATCGTGCGCCACTTTCGAGCACCGGGCGCCACGCGGCTTTGAGCGGTGGAAAGCACTCTTCAAACTTGGTATAGAGATCGATGGCTCCGCTGCGGAGTTCTGCTCGGTCTGAATTGCTGAGTGAATCTACGAATTGGGCGGCACTGATCCGTTCATCCGCGGCTATGCGATCGAGTGCTTCGTCCACCACGTCGCTTGGGGTGAACTCGTCTCTCCAATTGGTGGCGAGCTCAATTGCCTTGTGTACGACCGTCCCGCGAACGTTGGCCACCGTCCACTCGAAATTGCCGAGGTTGGCCAAATAGTGGCCTTCGCAGCCGTGCACCGTGGTCACCTTGTTCTTGCTCACCCACAGCGCTTGGTCGGGCTCAAGCCGCTCTGCGATGTCTGAGACCAAACCGTGCAACTGGTTACGAATGTCATCGATGACGTGTGCGGGAAGTGGCACGTAACCGGGTTCCTTCGCCAGGGCCTCGAGCACCGTCTGCTGAACAGGGGTGAGCTCGTTCTCGATTTCCGACATCCCGGTCACTCTGTCACACGGGTGTGCCACGATCGCCGCATGGAGCGGACGTCGGCAATGCAGTTTGTGGCGGCTGCTCGACTCATTTCCCGTGAGGCTCAGCGCTACGGCTTGGAGGCGCCGAGCTTCCGCAGCCCACCAGGGGTTCTCGGTGTCGATCGCACGGTCCGACGCCGTGAGCGTGGCGGGGTGGTGGCGGTTGCCGTGCGCGAGCGACCATTCGTTGCGGTACTTGCCGACATGATCGAAGGTGTTGTCGTCGTCAATCGTCTCGGCTCACCGGATGCCGACCAGGTGCGCACTGCCTTGTGGGCCATGCTCAACATCATGGGCGTGGTTGCGTCTGCGCAAGTAGTCGACGACACCGACATTACGGCACCACGCGTAGCCTGATCGCAGGCCCGGGTGGCGGAATGGTAGACGCGGGGGGCTTAAACCCCCCTGGCCAGAAATGGCCGTACAGGTTCAAGTCCTGTCCCGGGCACGCTCGCT
>JAFMFC010000125.1 GCA_017856375.1 Ilumatobacteraceae bacterium
CCGCCACTCCGACGCGTGACTACATCGACCTTCTCGGATTGGCATCGCTTGAGATCGAGCAAATTGTCGTCCTGCCGTGATCCGAGAACGACGGCCTCGCGAGTGACATCGACCAACCACACTTCGTTGGACTCGAGCGCACGCAGATGAAATTCTTCTGCAGTTGCCTCACTTCGACGAACGATCATCAGTGGATCAGGAGGCTTCGGCGAGATACTGCTTCCACGCCTCCGGCACTCGTCCGACGGAAAGCGTGATCCACGCCGTCTCGCGCGGAGCATATGGCCGAGTTGCCAAGCGCATTCCCGCCTCTTCCGGCGTGCGATCACTCTTGCGCAGATTGCAGGGACGGCAGGCCGCCGTGACATTTTCCCAAATGTGCAGTCCACCGCGGGAGCGAGGCATCACATGGTCGATTGAATCGGCGCTCCCCCCGCAGTACTGACAACGGTGACCGTCGCGGGCAAAAATCGCTCGCCTTGATAATGCAGTGCGGCGGTGGAACGGCACCTTGACGACGTAGCGCAGCCGGATTACTAGCGGAGCAGGAAGCGAAATGGATGCTGAATTCACTTTTGTTCCATCGTCTTCGACGATGTCAGCCTTGTCTGACAAGACGAGGCACACGGCTCGCCTCGCAGACACCACACTCAGCGGCTCGTACGTTGCATTGAGAACGAGCGCGCTGCGCATGATCAGCCCCGCCTACGGGCGTTCGTACTGTGCCAATCGCGACACCACTCGAGGTAGTCGATCACGTCGTACACGTCTGGCTCATGACGACCGGATCCGTACTGGGTATGCGTCCGAAACGACACGTACTCGCGGGCGGGAATCGGCAGGAACGGCGCAGTTCGCCACCAACCTCGCGGAGCGAGCGTGAATGTTTGACGAACAGCCGTTGCCCACAGATGGGGGCGCGACAACGTCGCGAGGAGTACCGCCCCCAAGGATCGCAGCTTCATGCCGGCTTTGGCTCCTTGGGAAGACCCAGCACCATCTCGCCAAGGATGTTGCGCTGAATCTCGGAGGAACCGGCATAGATCGTTCCGGCACGAGCATGGAGGAACGTCATCACCCAACTATTAGAGGAGTTCGGCGCGCCGACATCATCGGTTTGAAAGGCACTTGAC
Source organism: Ilumatobacteraceae bacterium (assembly GCA_017856375.1). Classification (GTDB taxonomy): domain Bacteria; phylum Actinomycetota; class Acidimicrobiia; order Acidimicrobiales; family Ilumatobacteraceae; genus UBA3006. The sequence goes on from JAFMFC010000125.1 coordinate 1,134, forward strand.
GATCGACGTCCGACCGGCACAAGCGCATCCATTCCGAGGATTTCCACTGCCAACTCGGTGATCTTGCGGTGATATTCGCTCCAAAAGACCTTGAAAATCGCACTTTCTGGTCCCGGATGATGACCGCCGAGAAATCGCGTCAACGTGCGCATTCCGAGATACCTCATGACCTGAACTTTGATGTGGGCGTTTGCCAGGCGTTGACGCATCCGCGCATCCTTGGTTACTCCACGATCTTTGGCCAACTCGAGCAATCGCTCGAGCTCGGCAGCGAACCGAATTGGGGCAGTTGCCGCAGCCTCACCGCGCTCGTAGCCAAGCAAACCCATCGCGACGGCCCATCCGTTGTTCACCCCGCCGACCACGTTTTCTTTCGGCACACGAACATCGGTGTAGAAGACCTCGTTGAATTCTTTTTCCCCCGAGATCATTTTGATCGGCCGAACCTCGACGCCGGGCTGACGCATGTCCACGAGCAGAAATGAGATGCCCTTGTGCTTCGGCGCATCCGCATCCGTTCGGGCAAGCGTGAAGATGTGATCGGCAAGGTGACCGGAGGAAGTCCAGATCTTCTGACCATTGAGGATCCATTCGTCTCCATCGAGCACTGCTTTCAAGCCAACATTGCTCAGGTCACTACCTGCATTCGGCTCGCTATAGCCCTGACACCAGATGTCGTCTCCAGAAATGATCCTTGGCAGATAATGACGCTTCTGTTCTTCGGTGCCGAACAACAACAACGTGTTACCCAGCATCTGAATACCAAAAACGTCATTCTGAGAACCAGTTGGAGCGCCCGCACGGGTGAACTCCTCAGCGACGATCACCTGCTCGATCGCCGAAAGTCCGCCGCCGCCGTATTCCTTCGGCCAACCTGGCGCCAAAAAGCCCGCCTTGGCGATGATCGCGCGCCATGACTTGAAAAACTTGTCGTACTCTTCGCCCTCGAGCGATCCGATACCCCGCCAATCCTTGGGCAGGTTTTCGGCGAGGAACTTGCGCACCTGATCGCGGTACGACTCTGCTTCTAGACCATATGACGGTTTCACGGGCTAGACGATAGTCGCCGCTCGCGCCACGGCCGCCGCGCCGATGAGTGGGCAGGAGGGCCCGAGGGCAACCGGTGTGACGACGAACCCACGAATGAAGTCAAGGCCGCATCGCAGGTCGAGTTCCTCGCTGACGCCTTCGAAAAAAGGTGCTCCGAAACCCAACGCCACCGAGCCTCCGACGACGGCACGACGCAGATCAAACAACGCTCCCACACTGGCGAGCGCACGTCCGACATAGCGCCCTGTTTGTCGACGGACCTCGATGTCGGCATCTTTTGCTGGCCGACCCGTCAGGTCGCGAATAGCCGTACCTGATGCGTGAGCTTCCAGACAGCCGCGTGCCCCACAAGCGCACAGTCGTCCATCCGGTTCAACGATCACGTGCCCAATGTGTCCGGCATTGCCCAGTCGTCCACGAACCGGCCGCGAATCGCTGATCACTCCGCCTCCCACCCCGGTCGAGACCACCATGCCGATCGCATTCCGCTCCCCTTGCAGGGCTCCCACCCAGTGCTCACCGAGGACGATGGCTTGTGCGTCGTTGGCAACGAATGTCGGCAGTCGGGTGTGTTTTGCCAAAGATTCACGCAGCGGAAAGTTTCGCCATTCAGCGATGTGCAGCGTC
>JAFMFC010000040.1 GCA_017856375.1 Ilumatobacteraceae bacterium
AGGCATTTCCCAGGTCGCGAGCATGGGGCAGTGCCTCGGGGTGCATCGGTTCCAGTACGGGCAACATCATCTCGCCGATCACCGCGGCAGAGCCGTCCATGTAGCCGAGCAAGTCGTTCCAGGTCTCGTACTTCTCCACCGTCAAATCCATGGTCATGCTGCGCAGGAATCGTCGAAAGCAGTCTGGATCAATCTGCAGGTGGCGCACCGTGTTCACCACGGCTTTCAATACGGGATCCTCTGATGAACCTGCGGCAAGATCATGAAAGAAGCGATCCCCGAAACTGGCCAACGCCGTTGCGCGCTCGGCGGTCGGAACTGGTCCCAGGTCATCCACGATGTCGTCGGCATAACGCGCGAACCCGTACAGCGCGTGCACGTGCGGCCGCTTGTCAGGGTCGAGCACCATGGTCGACCAGTAGTAGGTCGTGCCATGTCGCTTGTTGAACATCCGACACAACTCGTAACTCTCCTCAAGCGACAGCGGGCCTTGCGGCAACAAGCGAGTGGTGGGAACGGGAGGAGTACGACGGATCATCTGGTGGCGTATTCGTTCACCCGCTCGGCCGCCAGTCGACCGGACACGAGCACCATCGGCACGCCAACACCAGGAACTGTGCTCGAGCCCACGAACACCAGTCCCGGCACTCGATCGTCGATGTTGTTCGGGCGGAATGGGCCGGTCTGGAAGAACGTGTGGGCGAGAGCGAACGGCGTACCACGCTCCATTCCGAGAGCTTCCCAATCGAGCGGGTCGTACACGCGCTCCACCACTGCATCAGTGGGATAACCGAGCGACGAAACACGGTTCTTGATGTCTCCGACAATTCGTTCGCGTTCGCGCGACCAATCGATCGTGCCATCGAGGTTGGGTGTCGGCTCCAGCACGTACAACGACGAACAACCTTCGGGGGCAAGACCCTTGGTATCAAGTGAGTGCAGCGTCACCAGAACCGATGGGTCGGGCATGCGCACGCCATCTTCGATCAACGCCTTGAACGATCCATTCCAGTCATGCCCGAAGTGAATGTTGTGATGTGCCGCCTCGCTCGGCGGCAGACCTTTCACACCCGCCACCCACAACACGCAGCTGGGGCTGTACTTCCCACGCCGTGCCGCGCGAGGTGCATCCACCCCGCCGAGCAGCGTGCGATACGCCACCGGTAGATCAGGGTTGCACACCACGGCATCGGCCGCCAGCCGCTCATCGCCAGCAATCTCCACTCCCGTCACCGCGCCATGCGAACCGGCTGCGCGAAGGATTCTCGTCACAGGGGAGTCGTATCGAATCAACACACCCTTTTCCTCGAGCGCCTTCGCCAAGCCGGTGGCCATCGCGTGCATGCCGCCTTCGGGGAAATACACGCCCTGCACCGAATCCATGTAGGTGATCACTGCATAAAGCGAGAGCGCTTCATAGGGTGCCAGCCCCGCGTACATCGACTGGAAGCTGAAGATCCGCTGCAAGCGCTCGTCTTTGAAAAATGAGGCAATCTTTTTGTCGAGTTTCGAAAACGCTCCCATGCGCAACAGCGCCAATCCCTGACGCCACGGCTTCACGAGATCGAGCGGCGAATCGAAGTTCGCATCGATGAACGAATCCATCTCCGCGCGATAGAGCCTCTCCAACCAGTTGCAGAATTCGATGAAGGATGCGGCCTCACGACCGTTGGCAAATCGACGAATCTCTTCTGCCATCGCTTCGCGGCCGTGCAACACCTTGAGTTCCGAGCCGTCGGCGTACACCGCTCGATACATCGGATCGACTTTCTTGAGCGTGACGTAATCGCGCATCTCACAGCCAATCGCATTGAAAGCCCGCTCCAGCAGGTCCGGCATGGTCATCACCGTCGGACCGTTGTCCAGACGAAAACCTTGTTGGTCGATCATGCCTGCGCGGCCGCCGGGGATCGAGTCCCGTTCCACGATGGTCACGTCATGTCCGCCCTGAACCAAATGCGCCGCAGCCGACAGTCCGCCCAGGCCCGCACCAATCACCGTTACCTTCATCAGACTTCCCTCCACGACACAAAGCCAGCCAGCGCGACAAGCTCTTCCTTCGCATGCTCACTGATCGGGGCTTTGCGAATCGCGCTCACTGCCTCATCCGTCAACTTGGCAATGTGCTCTTCGAGTTCATCGAGTGCCCCCGTCTCACGAATCACTTGCTGTGCCCGAGCAACTTCATCGTCTGACATTCCGGGTTTGCCCACCAGTCCAAGTACTTCACGCTGAGCGGCTGTTGCCCGGCTTGTCGCCATCGCCATCAACGGCGTGGGCTTACCTTCGCGAAGGTCATCGCCCACCGGTTTGCCCGTCACCGCAGTCTCGCCAAAAGCACCGAGCACGTCGTCGCGCATCTGGAATGCGTCGCCCAACGGAAGGCCGTAAGCGGAGAGGTGGGGAATCAGATCATTGCTTGTTTCGCTGTCGGCGAGAAGGGCTCCCAGGTGCAGCGGTCTTTCGATCGTGTATTTGCCACTCTTGTACCGACAAATACGAAGGGCTTTCTCTCTACGACGCTCGCTCACGGCAGAGCCCAACATGTCGAGATACTGACCGAAGTTCAACTCAACCCGCAGCTCATTCCACATGTCCAATGCGTCCACTGAAGCGCCGCGCATCAACATATCCGCGTACACGAATGCAAGGTCGCCAACTAGAATCGCGACACCCTCACCGAACCTGCGCGATTCACCCACCCAAGTGTTCGTGGCGTGTTTCTCGGTGTGCCGAATGTGCGTGGCGGGTTCTCCGCGGCGGTTGATCGAGCCGTCCATCACATCGTCGTGAAACAAAGCGAAGGCATGCAGCAACTCGAACGCCGCTCCCGCGTCCACAGCGCGCTGGTCCATTTCATCTCCGCCCGCGGCAACGAATCCCCAGTGACAAAAAGCCGGACGCAACCGCTTGCCGCCCGCAAGTACGAGCCGCGAGATCTCCTCAAGCGGGTCAAGCAGGTCATCGTCGAAAGCAGCCCACCTCGTCTTTTCCTGTGAGAGCAATTGCGCCAATCGCTCATCCACCGCAGTGGCAATACTCGAAAGCGAAGGGGGGGCTAGCGGCACCTCCTCAGGCTAGGTCGGGACGGCGAGCCGCCTTCAGTCGTTGTCCGCGTTGGCTACTACTTCTTCGATACGCAACTTGGCTGCTCCGATTCGGTCCCTGCACAGTTCGATCAACTCTGCAGCGCGCTGTACCTGCTCGGCCAAGGTGTCGACATCGACATCCTCTTCCTCCAGGCCACCGAGAATCTCTTCAAGTTCAGCCAAAGCCTCGGCATAGCCGATCTGACCCTTGTCGTTCTTCTTCGTTGCCATCATTCACCCTTTCTCGAATTCGCAGATTGCACATCGATCGTCTCCGCGACAATCGTTCCATCATTCACCTGAACGTGTAATTCTTCAGTCTTCTTCACGTCCTTGATGGATCGCACCACCGCACCAGCATCGTTCCGCACGATCGACCAACCTCGCTTCATCGTGTTCACCGGGTCGAGCAGTCGTAAGCGGGTGGCCGCATGACCGAGGTGCTGTTCGGCAAGTCGAATCACCTCTCGCGGTCGCTGGACGAGACGCTCGCTGGTTCGAAGCAACTCGTGCTCAGCTTTCTGCAACTGAGCGAAGCTCTGTGTTGCAATTTTCGACCAAACATGCTCGGTGTTGTCGATGAATGCTCTCACCATTTCCACCACCTGTGCGGCACATGCCGTCGGTGTCTTGAACGCCTTGTTCGCCACCTCGTCGGCGATGCTGACATCGATCTCATGACCGATTCCCGTGAATACGGGTTTTCGACATCCAGCAATTGCCGTTGCCACTACCTCCGAATCGAACGCCAACAAGTCGGTGCGAGAGCCACCACCGCGAACAAGAAGGATCACATCTACATCGTCGATTGAATCCGCAATTTTCAAACCGCTGACCAGCGATGAGACAGCGTCGTCACCTTGCACTCGGGCGTCCACCACCCGAATGTCGAAACCAATTCCAGACTCGGTGAGTTCGTGGAGCGTGTCGGCATGCGCTGCGCTCCCCACACTCGTCACGATTGCCAGCTTCATCGGCACGAGGGGGAGTGGAACCCGTCGGTTGGCGTCGTACAGTCCAGCCTTCTTCAAGCGCTGGATTACTTCATCGCGAAGCCCTGCCAAGTCACCAAGCGTGAAGCGAGGGTCGATCTTCGAAGCCTTGAACGAAAAGGATCCTCGTTCTAGGTACAAATCGCCACTTCCAAAGAGCCGAACCTTGATTCCGTTGGCCAGCTCGAGTCGATGTTGCTCCATGAGTGGGCGCATCTTGCGCATGTTGAATTCCCAGATCGCCACGTTCAACGCAGCACTTCCTCCGTCGCCTCGTTCGACGATGTTGAAATACGTGTGCTTGCCTCGACTGTTCAATCCTTCGATCTCACCCTGCACCCACACACCGGGACCCTGAGAGGCCTTTAGCACCTCATTCATAACTCCGATGTACTGACTAACCGAGAGGGTGACCTCGTCGTTCACCGACTCGCCCCGGTGAACTCATTTCCTCCCGCGCGCACCTGGGCCGCATACGCCCCATCAAGAGCAAGCAACTCGTCATGCGTTCCCTGCTCCACCACTCGACCTTCGTCCAACACCACGATGCGGTCGGCATCACGAACGGTCGACAGACGATGTGCGATCACGAGAGAAGTTCTTCCGGTCATGGCCCGATCGAGTGCCGCCTGCACCAGCACCTCGCTCTCGTTGTCGAGATGGCTGGTGGCCTCATCCAGAATCATCACGGCCGGGTTCTTCAGCAACAACCGCGCAATGGCCAGCCGCTGTTTTTCGCCCCCCGACAGTCGGTAACCACGCTCACCCACCACCGTGTCGTATCCATCAGGTAACGCCGCAATGACATCGTGAATGTGAGCCGCTTGACACGCCTCCACCAATTCGGAATCAGTTGCGTCAGGTCGCGCGTACAGGAGGTTCGCCTTGATCGACTCGTGGAACATGTGTGGATCCTGCGACACGACACCGATTGCTCCACGCAGAGAGTTGAGTGTGATATCGCGAACATCGAATCCGTCGATCGACACTCGACCACTCGTCGCGTCGTACAACCGGGGCACCAGCATCGCCAGGGTCGACTTTCCTGAGCCACTCGCGCCAACGAGTGCCACCGTCTCGCCCGTTGCGATGCGCAACGAAACGTCGTGCAACACGTCGACATCGGGATCGGTACCACTCATCACGCCACTCGCCTCGAGAGAACCAATCGAAACGTCTTTACCCGGGGGGTATCGGAAGTTGACATGGTCGAACACCACTTCGCCCCGCGGAGCAACCAGGTCGACTGCACCGGGCTTGTTGGCAATCGCCACCGGCGCATCGAGCACTTCAAACACACGTTCGAAGCTGACGAGCGCCGTCATCACTTCAAGGCGCGCGTTCGTCAAACCAGTCAGTGGCTGATAGATGCGCTGTACAAAGGCGGCCATCGCCACCAGTGTTCCCACGGTTATTCCACCGGAGATCACCAGGAACGCGCCAATCCCGTAGATCGCCACCGCCCCCAATGCACCCACCAACCCGAGCGCCACAAAGAACACGCGTCCATACATGGCCGAGCTCACCCCGATGTCACGAACGCGAGCCGCGCGCGCACCAAAACCGTTGGTCTCATCTTGATGACGACCGAAAAGTTTCACGAGCAATGCACCGGCGACGTTGAATCGCTCGGTCATCTGGGTGTTCATCTCTGCATTGAGACCCATCTGTTCTCGTGAGATTTGTTGCAGACGAACACCTACCCGTCGGGCAGGAAAGATGAACACGGGGAGCACCACGAGCGAGATCAATGTCAGCCGCCACTCGAGTGTCAGCATCGCCACCAAGGTGGTAGTCAGGATGACGACATTGGATACCACACTGCCCAACGTTCCTGTCACCGCAGTTTGAGCCCCCACCACATCATTGTTCAATCGTGTGATCAATGCGCCGGTCTGGGTTCGCGTGAAGAACGCAATGGGCATGTGTTGCACCTTGTCGAACAACGCCACTCTGAGGTCGTAGATCAAGCCTTCGCCGATGCGGGCGGAAAACCAGCGTTGAACGATCTGAAGCAGGGCATCCAAGACCGCCACGACAACCAGGACGGACGTGAGCACCACGATTTCTCGGCGGTTGCTATCAGGAATCGACTGATCGACAATTTGGCGAAACAGCAGTGGGGGAGCAAGGGCCAGCAACGATGTAACGAGAATCATTGACAGGAATCCCGCGATTGCCCACCGGTACGCGCCCGCAAATTGGTACACCCGTTTGAGGGACTCCCTGCCGATTCGCGCACCTTGCACTGCAGATTTGTCCCGCGGAATCAACATGTGCGGGTTCATTTGCATGGCGACAGGCTAAGCGACGCTCAGCAGTATCTCGTTACTCGAACCTAGGCTGACACCAATGTCTTTACAGCGCATTAGCACTCGTTGGATTCTCCTCTCGCTCGCCGTCGTGCTGGCTTCATGCGGTGGTGCATCCACGAACGGTGAGCCCGTTCCCACCACAACTTCTGAGGTTCCCGCTTTCAATGTGCAGCCCATCGAGTGGGGTGAGTGTGACGATGGGTCGGAAGTCACTCTGATTTCGTGTGGAACTCTCGAGGTTCCGTTCGATTATGAACAACCCGACAAGGGGTCGTTCGTGCTCTACATCAAGAAACGTGAGGCTTCTGGCGAATCCATCGGTCCACTGCTCGTCAACCCCGGCGGCCCAGGGTTTGGTGGCAGCTCGTTGGCCAATGACGCGATGTACTACTTCTCCAAAACTTTGCTCGACTCCTTCGACATCATCGCTTGGGATCCACGCGGAACAGGCCTTACGACACCAAGCGTTGACTGCGTAGATGACTATGACCAGTACTTCGGACTTGATTCACCGCCTGATGACGAAGTCGAGAGGCAAGCACTGATCGATACCGCGCAGAAGTTCAATGATGCATGTGCTGAGCGTTCAGGCACGATCCTTCCGTACATTTCAACTGTCGCCAGTGCGCGCGACATGGACAGCATTCGACGGGCACTTGGCGTGGAGAAAGTCTCCTACTTTGGATTCTCATATGGGTCTGAGCTCGGCGCAACATGGGCGACGCTCTTCCCCGACACCGTGCGGGCAGCCGTTCTCGATGGGGCAGCAGATCCAAACGCGACTTCAATCGATCAGGGTCTTGCTCAGGCCAAGGGCTTCGAACAGCAGCTTTCCACGTTCCTTGCCAAATGCAGTGCAGATGAGACCTGTCCGTTCCACAACAATGGAAATGCAGAAGGTGCCTTCGACCAGTTGATGCTCGACATCGATGCGCAACCACTCGTCGTTTCGGCAAATCGCACACCCGTCACGCAGGGAGTCGCGTACACGGCCGTAGCTCAAGCGATGTATTCCGATTACTACTGGCCCGATCTCGAAGAGGCGCTCAGTGATGCGCAACAAGGCGACGGTGCCGGTCTGTTGCAGTTGTACGACGACTACTTCCAGCGTCAGGACGACGGCACCTACGGCAATGAGTTGGAGGCATTCCTTGCCATCTCCTGTCTCGACGGAGCAGATCGCCCCACCGTTGATGAAGTGGACGCAACAGTTGATGTCTTCGTGAAAGCTGCCCCACGCCTCGGTGCCAACTTCGCCTACGGGTACGGATGCTCCCTGTGGCCCGTCGAACCGGTCACGCCACTGTCTATTACTGGTGCAGGAGCAGGGCCCATCGTCGTTATCGGCACTACTGGCGACGCCGCCACACCGCTCGAGTCCACACGCAAGATGGTCGCTGCTCTGGAAGATGGTCGACTAGTCATCGTTGAGGCGAATCAACACACGGGTTATGGCGCCAACGAATGTGTCACCACTGCGGTCGACCAATACCTTGTTCGCCTGACAGCGCCAGATCAATCGATCACTTGCGGTGATGAATAGGAGAGTTCAGTGGCGGAAGGGGGGGGATTTGAACCCCCGAGGAGCTTGCACCCCTGACGGTTTTCGAGACCGTTCCATTCGTCCGCTCTGGCACCCTTCCGTTCGTTGAGGCTATCGACGGTCAGCGAAGAAATCGGCCAGCAGGGTTGAGCTGTCCTTGCTCAATATGCCGCCGGTCGTGGTCACTCGATGATTGAGTCGTGCATCATCAACGACGTTGTACACGGAACCACATGCGCCAGCATCAAGATCGAACGCCCCGAACACCAGTTGCGGAATTCGAGCGTTCAGAATTGCACCAGCACACATGATGCAGGGCTCCAATGTCACGACGAGCGTGCACTCAACCAACTTCCACGTCCCCAGCTTCGTCGCGGCATCGCGAATAACGAGTAATTCTGCATGACCAAGAGGGTCTGCAGACAATTCACGACTGTTGCCCGAACGCGCGATGACTTCTCCATCGTGCAACATCACCGCTCCAACGGGTACCTCCCCACGCGAAGCCGCGTTGGTTGCTTCTTCAAGTGCGAGCAGCATCGCCGACTCAACGTTCACCATGGCGGAGGGGGTGGGATTCGAACCCACGGAGGCTTTCACCTCACACGCTTTCCAAGCGTGCCGATTCGGCCGCTCTCGCACCCCTCCTCGCACCATCGAATTACCGATTGGTGGGTGGTCAGGCTACCCGTGGCTGTTTGTGCCCACCTCTGACTACCCTGAAGTTACGTCTACCGAGTGAGGTGGCGGTCGGGGCCTGTGCGACGCAAGCCCGAGAATCAGGTCAGGGCCGGAAGGCAGCAGCCTTCATCGGATGCTTGCGAGTGCCGCAGCATTCCTGGCCGTCACTTCAGTCGGTAGACCTTGTCGACGAGATTCTTTGCTCCCAGCTCTGCTGCAAGTTGCTCAAAGGAATCTTTGGAGCCATCCCACTTCCAGGTATTCAAACCTTCGATGGGCACATCCGTGCGCAGTGTGGCGAGATCCTTGAACACTCGGAGCAGGTTCTCCTCTTCGACTAGAACTGAAGCGAGTTTTTCTGCTCCCCGCAACACCAGGCCATCGTGTTTCCACTGAGTCGGATCCCGGGGGATGTCTTCGATCGCTCCATAGCGACCAAGGACTTGGCTGGCGGATTTTGCACCCCATCCTTTGAGGCCGGGGTACCCATCCGAAGTGTCTCCCACCAAGGCCAAGTAATCAGGAATTGACTTTGGACCAACGCCGAATTTTGTGATCACTGCTGCTTCGTCGATCTCCACTCGATTGCGGCGATCGAATTGCACTACTCGCTTCCCCAACACGCATTGCGCCAGGTCCTTGTCGGGAGAGTAAATCAACACCTTGTGTACTCGTCGATCACTCGATGCGATTTCGGCGCCCGTGGCCAGAGCGTCGTCCGCCTCGAACTTGGTCATTGCCCAGACCTTGACGCCGAGCGCAGTCAGCGCCTCCTCCAATAGTGGAATCTGCTCGAGCAGCACTGGTTCCATGCCCTCACTGCTCTTGTAGCCGTCGTACAAGTCGTTGCGAAAACTCTCGATCGTGTGATCGGTTGCCACGGCGATGTATCGCGCTCCGTCTTCCAGCAACTGAATGGTTGACTTCAGTACCCCGATCGTGCCCGCAAACGGCGGTGGCGTTCGACCATGAATGGCCTGCCCAAAATGCTGTCGATACAGCTCATAGGTCCCGTCGATGAGATGGACTTGCACGATCGAAAACTATCCGTGGACTACGACGGATACGACCACTGCTGCATACATGACTGGCACGAACGGAATCCGAGCAGATGCTCCATGATGCAACAAAGCAATGAGCGCCACCAGAGAGCCGCCAACCGCAACAACAAGAAGACCGAGCGCGAAGGATTCGGTGGACAGATAACCCGTCGCCAAACCGATGACGGGTGCCAGTCGAACGTCGCCTTTGCCAATTCCTCCTTGCGTGAATCGATCGAGAACGACAAACAACAACCAGATGGCGAATGCGCAGAGTACTGCTCGAACGATGGTGGTTGGCTCACCACCGATCACTGCAGCCAGACCCAGTGTCGCCAACGTCCACACGCTCACCAGCTGGGTGGTCAAAACATGTACCCGACGCGTGTCGATGTCTTCGAACGACTGAAAAAGACCCACGGCGATGAGCACCGCATACGCCAATACTTCGAGTGCCGCGACATCCACGGCCTGGTGCCCTACTCCTGAACGAGTTCGATCAGGGTGCCGAAACTGCCCTTCGGATGGATGAAAGCGACCGTTGTGCCACGGCTTCCAGGTCGCGGCGCTTTGTCGATCGCGATCGCGCCGGCATCCACCATCGACTGCAGGGCCTCGGCGCAATTGGCTACGCGATAGCCGATGTGGTGGAGACCCTCTCCGCGCTTTTCCAGGCTCTTCGCTACGGGCGAGTCGGGACGGGTTGGGGTCAGCAACTGGATGTAACTTTCCGCCACCTTGAGGAGCGCCTCTTCAACACCATCCGATTCGACGACTTCACGGTGGTCGACTGTCGCTCCGAATGCCTTCTTGTAGTAGTCGATTGCGGACTCGAGGTCCTTCACCGCGATTGCCACATGATCAATTTCTGTCAGCAACATGATTCACCTCACTGTTTGAAATACGACAACTTGCTCTCGCCCACTTTGGCTCGAAGTTCTGGGTTGGTGATGCCCAAACCCGGCTTCGGCGCCATGCACAACACACCGATCTTTCCTTCATGCAGGTTCTTGTGCACTTGGAAAGCGGCTTCGCCTGTCTGCTCCAAGGCGAACGTCTTCGACAACACGGGCTGAATCATGCCCTTGGCGATGAGTCGGTTCGCTTCCCATGCTTCCTGATAGTTGGCGAAGTGTGAGCCCACCAGCTTCTTCAGGCGCATCCAGAAGAATCGGTTGTCGAACTCGAGCATGTATCCGCTCGTGGCGGCACAAGTGACCACCGTTCCACCCTTCTTCACTACATACATGGAGGCACCGAACGTGGAGCGGCCGGGGTGCTCGAACACGATGTCCGGGTCCTCGCCAACGAGGCCTCGGATGTCGCTGCCCAACCTGCGCCACTCCGACTCATTGTGGGTGTTGTCGTCGTTCCAGAATTTGTAGCCAGCGGTCTTGCGATCAATCACCGCTTCACAGCCCATCTTGCGCAAGATGTCTGCCTTGTCGGGTGAGCTCACCACACCTACTGGTATGCCACCACCGTTCAATACGTATTGAACCGCATACGCACCGATGCCTCCCGTGGCACCCCAAATCAGCACCACGTCTCCCTGCTTCATATGGGCACCGTTCTTGGACACCAACATTCGATACGACGTGGAGTTGCACAACGCATTTACCGATGACTCTTCCCAGGTGAGGTGTGCCGGCTTCGGCATCAACTGGTTGGCCTTCACCACGCTGAGTTCGGCAAGCCCGCCGAAGTTCGTCTCGTAACCCCAGATGCGCTGATTGGAGCCGAGCATCGAGTCGTTGTGTGATGTCGGATCCTGATCGTCAACGAAGTTGCAGTGCACCGTCACTCGATCACCGGGCTTCCACACCCGTACCGCAGCTCCCACTTTCAACACCACCCCAGCGCCATCACTCCCGACCACTTGATACGGCAGATCGTGCCGCTTGGCCCAACTACCTTCACGCGCCAGCTTGGTGAGCGATCCGAACGTGCTCACCGGCTCGAACACGCTGCTCCACACCGTGTTGAAATTGATGCTGCTTGCCATCATCCCCACGAGGCACTCGTCCGGTGCGATCTCGGGTACGGGAACTTCCTTGATTTTCAGACTCTTGCGCGGATCCTTATCGGCCGAGGGGACGCCAGCAAACATCTCAACGTCTTCCTTGAGCACGCACACTCCTCGATACGACTCGGGAATGGACACCTTGGCGAACTGCTCCGCGGATGCGTTCGATTCGATGGCTTCGAGGATCTGATCCATGGGGAAACGATACTGAGCGCCAACGCCTACGCTCTAGCCCATGGCTGGGAGTTACATCATCGCGGGGGCGCGCACACCCATCGGAAAACTGAGCGGATCACTTTCTTCAATGAGTGCGGCAGAACTGGGCTCGATCGCCATTCGTGCAGCACTCGAGCGCGCAGGTGTGAAGCCTGAGCAGGTAGACCACGTGATCATGGGCCAGGTGCTCATGGCTGGCCAAGGACAAGTGCCTGCGCGACAGGCTGCGGCTGGAGCGGGAATTCCGTTGAACATCCCCAGCGTGAACGTGAACAAGGTGTGTCTCTCTGGTCTCAACTCGATTTACCTCGCCGACCAAATGATCCAGGCGGGCGAAGCCGACATTGTTGTTGCCGGCGGCATGGAATCGATGAGCAATGCGCCTTATCTCGCGCTCGGTGCTCGAGGTGGTTTTCGCTACGGCAACACCGAGCTGTCGGATTCGATCATCAAGGACGGTTTGTGGTGCGCATTCGACTCGTGCCTGATGGGTCTTGGCACCGAGCGATACTCGGCAGGAAACATTTCGCGTGAGGCACAAGATGAATTGTCGGCGAAGAGCAACGTGCGCGCCGCAGCAGCTGCAGATCGACTCGCCGAAGAGATCGTGCCCGTCACCATTCCTCAGCGCAAGGGCGACCCGGTGATGTTCTCGACCGACGAAGGCGTGCGCGCAAACACCACGATGGAATCGCTCGGCTCGCTCAAGCCAGCTTTCGACAAGCAAGGAACGATCACCGCAGGCAACGCCAGCCAAATCAGCGATGGTGCATCCGCACTCGTCTTGGCGTCGAAGAATGCAGCAGAGACGCTCGGCGTAACACCCTTGGGAGAATTCGTCAGTTACGGCATGGTGGCGGG
>JAFMFC010000126.1 GCA_017856375.1 Ilumatobacteraceae bacterium
CTCGGGGCGGTTGAACGCGATGCGCACCGTGCCTGAGTCAACGCTGCGGTGGTAGGTGATGTCGTTGAAGTCGAAACCGACGACGTTCTTCCAGGCGCTCACGTCAAACAGCGGTGAGATGGAGGCATCGTCTGTGCGCGGCACCTCTTCAGTGTGTCAGAAGTGCGGCTCGTTTCCATCGTGAGGCGTCGAGTTCGGATACGGTTACTTGCAATGGTTGATGAACGTTTTCTACGCCCGACCGACAAAGGTTCATCACCCGCGGCTGGTGGCAGTCGCTCACGAGAGGTGAGTATTCGGGCAATTGCACCGCTTCGCGATTTTCTCCGTGCCGAGTCCAGCGGTGCGCTGTTGCTGATGCTCGCTGCGGCAGTTGCCCTGACGTGGGCCAATTCGCCTTGGGCGTCTTCCTACGAATCTCTCTGGTCGCATGTGCTGCGACTGTCGTTGGCAGATTGGGGAGTCGAATTAGATCTTCGCCATTGGGTGAATGACGGGCTCATGACGTTGTTCTTTCTGGTCGTCGGACTCGAGATAAAGCGAGAGCTCACCGATGGTCATCTGCAATCGATTCGCGCCGCGCTCTTGCCATGTCTCGCCGCTGCGGCCGGCATGCTGGCACCTGCACTCATCTACCTCGCCATTGCGGGTGGCGTCGAACCGCGAGGCTGGGCAATTCCGGTTGCGACCGACATCGCGCTCGCAGTGGGTGTGCTCACGCTGGTGTCAAGTCGAATTCCGAGTGGAGCCCGCGTATTTTTGCTGACGGTAGCAATCGTCGACGACATCGGCGCCATCGTGATCATTGCGGTGCTCTTCAGCAAGGGGATGTCGCTTCGCTGGTTAGGTGCCGCAGTCGCGTGCGTCGTCTTGTCGGTGATGCTACGTGCACTCAAAGTGAACGTAATGGTGCCCTATCTCGTGCTTGGTATCGCGATCTGGCTCGCACTGCATGAATCCGGGGTGCATCCGACGATGGCCGGGGTGATCATGGGCCTTCTAACGCCGTCAACTCCCTTGGCGCAGTCTCGTCTCGTCGATATTGAGAATCCATCGACCTCCGAGGTTCAGGCAATTGAAACCAGCGCGCTCGAGAGCGGCAGCAACCCAACTGACCGCGCCGGCGCTGATCTTGACCTCGCAGATGGCAGCGTCTCGATTGCAGAGTGGCTGCAGCACCGATTGCACCCGTATACCAGCCTGCTGGTCGTGCCACTCTTCGCGCTCGCCAACAGCGGAATCCCGTTGTCGTTTGAGGTACTCGTTGAGGCCATGTCGTCACCGCTTGGCCTTGGAGTCTTCTTCGGATTGGTAGTGGGCAAGCCAGTTGGTATTTTTGTCTCAACCTTCTTCGTGGTGCGACTCGGAATCTCGGAAATGCCGAGTCGTGCGCAGCCACGACATATCTTCGGCGTCGGATCTGCCGCAGGTATCGGCTTCACTGTTGCAATGTTTGTTACGGAACTCGCGCTATCCAACGAACAAGACGTAGCTCAGGCGAAAATCTCGATCTTTGCTGCATCTATCTGTTCGGCGATAATCGCCGTGGCGATTCTTCGCAGCAATCAATCGGTTCACTTCGAAAGCGAGGAGAGGCAATAGCAACTGCAGCCAGTGAAGCGCTGATGCTGGTTTCGCTCGTCGGGACCATTGCCTTTGCCTTGTCGGGAGTGATGGCTGCGGCTGAAGCATCGATGGATTGGCTGGGCGGATTCGTGGTGGCTGCCGTTGCGGCGATCGGTGGCGGAACCGTACGTGACCTTTTACTAGGGGAAACGCCAGTGTTCTGGGTGCAAGACGAATGGACTCTCGTCGTGGCATTGGTGACGGCTGGACTCGCAATTGTCGTATTGCGTTTTCGTCCGAGCATCGACCCGCGACGTACGGTCTGGTACGTGGCGAGTGACGCAGTGGGGCTCGCTGCGTTTGTGGTCGTCGGTACGTCTGTAGCTCTGGATGCAGGGTCGTCAAACTTCGTCGCTGCTGTGATGAGGATTACTACCGGTGTTGGCGGCGGTGTTATACGAGACGTATTGGCACGTCGCACGCCAATCGTGCTTATTGGTGAGATCTACGCGGTGGCTGGTCTGATCGGGGTATTCGTACAACTCGCGGTTCGTGAGATTGAGTCGAGCGCAGTCACGCAACTATGGGCGCCCCTCATTGTGATTGTCGTCGTGCGAGCACTTGCCGTGCGCTTCGCGCTGCGATTGCCGCGACTAACTCACGGTTCGTAGCCATCAGCTTCCCGCCGCTTGTTTGCCTAGCCGTGCCGGGCGAGCGGGTAGTCGCGCTGAGGGCTGACTCAGCCGTGCCGATTGTCGGGGCGGAAGTTTTCGCGCTCGGCGGCCTCGCGAATTGTGGCGAGACCGTAGAGAAACGCCCCAGTCAGCACGATGAAAAAGATGACGCATCCGAAACCGAAGATTGCGCCCTGCGACATCGTTAGTCCTTGCGTGAGCCTGAGACAAAGATGAAGGCGCCGAGTGCCAGAATTGACGGCACCCAGAGCCCGACGTAGATGCCGTTGAGGCGGTCTTCTTGGGTGCTGTCGTTGGCGAAGTAAAGAAAGACGCTGAAGGCGAAACTGCCGCCAGCGGCCAAGAGTGTGGTGAGTCGCAAGATGGCGTTTGGCTTCATGCCCCCGACCATAGTTCAGTTACAGCACAACGTGGTGCACCGACCGCACTACTGCGGTGCGCACGTCGACAGCGCATGGTGGAGCTGGGGGGAATCGAACCCCCGTCCATCAGCCGTTGAGCGCCCGTG
>JAFMFC010000002.1 GCA_017856375.1 Ilumatobacteraceae bacterium
GAAACGAGGTAGTTGAGTACGACACCATCAGCAATCTCGCCGGTCAGCTCCATCATTTGCATTCCTGTTGCCCCGATGTAGATGGGTACATCCTTCGCGCGACGCTCCTGATACACGTAGTCGAGTTCCACTCCGTCGAGCTGTACGAATTCACCCTGAAAAGTGACGTTCTCGTTGTTCAACAACGCACGAACTGCCGTGACGATTTCGCGCATTGCCTTGAGCGGTTTGTTGCGACTGATGCCCACCTTTTGTGCAAGGGGATCCCACCAGGCACCGATCCCCAGAATCACACGGCCAGGAGCGAGATCATCGAGAGTGGAAAAGGTGGCCGCCAATCGGGCGGGATTCCTACTCCAACAATCGACGACACCCGAACCCACCTTGAGGCGCTCGGTAACGGACGCAAAGGCAGCCATCGGAACTGTCGCCTCGCGAACCAGCCGACTCTCTGCTTGCCAGACGGCTTCGAAACCCTTGGCCTCGGCGTATTGCGCAAATGCCATTCCTTCGCGCAGAGGGTGGGCGTCCTGCAGGTAAATAGCTGCCCGAAGATGACCTCGATCGTTGTAGGCGAGTGGGCTGATCGTCATGTGCTGAGCCTTTCATGGAGTCTCTTGGATTGTTCTGCTGCTTTGGCACGAACTTCAGTTATTTCGACTTTCGTCGGCAAACCGTTGTCGAGGACAACTTCATCGTTGACTTGAATCCTGACTGGTCGGACTCCGGTTGTAAATGCGAGGTGCCAGGGTGAATCCATGTGGTCGTAATTCCAGGTGACGACATCTCGTGTTACTCCAGGCACGAGTGCTTGGTTGTTGGCGAGCCATCCCCACACCGTGTCGGGGGATTCCCGAACATCGAATTCCCTGAGGCGGGCATAGGCAACCCGTGCTTCATCAAGCATGTCCGAGCCAATGCCATCGGTTCCGAGCAGGATCGTGTTTGCTCTGGTCGAAGGCCTGGCATAGCCCACCGAGTTGTTCATGTTCGACCGGGGATTGTGAACCAGTCGTCCGCGCAGGGGTGTGTCGAGAAATACGCCATGGACGAGCAGCCAATCGTCTTTCGCCCACGCCTCGAGACGGCGACCCGCGTCCTTGTCGACCGGTCCCTCCGCGACGTGAACGTGAACACCTACTCCGTGCTTGGCGGCCAACTCGGCAGCGGCGGCAATGGTCTCGTCCGAACAGGTGAAGGCCGCGTGAAGACCGACCATTCCCTCGCCCCCAGCACTGAGAAATCGATCGCATTCGTCAAGACCGCGCCGCGCAGCCGAAGTCATGGGGGATCCGGGATCCACGGTGGAGCGGAGCTTCCCCTCGTCATCCCAGCGGTCGGTGACACCGTAGGACGTATTCAATCGGACACCCACGTCGCGACAAGCCTTGGCCAAAACGGAAAGGGAACCCTCGATGAATCGGGGAGACTCGTGATGGTCGACGATTGCGGTGGTGCCCACGAGGAGGGCCTCAACTGCCCCCAATGCTGCCGACCAGTAGAGGATGTCCTCGTCGATTGCCGCATCGAGTCGCCACCACACGTCCTCGAGAATCTCGGTGAAGTGTTCACTGTGACGCGACGGTGCCGGCATGCCACGAGCCAGGGTGGAGTAGAGATGATGATGAGCGCACACCATTCCGGTCGTCTGCATCGTCGCGAGCGCCATGTATGTCAGTCCTCGTCGCTGCCTGCACGCTGCATGGGCAACGTGTGGTGCCACGTTCCGGTCGCCTGACGCAACGCAGCGGCAACCGCTCCTGCCGTCGGCACCAGCCCGATCTCGCCGACACCTTTGATGCCATAGGGCGAATTGGGTTGCGGCGACTCAATGATGCGGACTTCGATCGGAGGGACATCCTTGGCGCGCAGGATGCCGAGGCTACGCAGGGTGTTGTTGAGGGGAAATCCGGTCGTTGGGTCGCTCGGGAAATCCTCCGTCAGGGCGTAGCCGAGACCCATGTGCACGCTTCCTTCGATCTGACCCTCGCACAATTGCGGATTCATGGCGCGCCCCACGTCGTGCGCCGCTACGACCTTGACGATCTTTGCGGTCTCGCGATTCATGATCACTAACTGGGCCGCGTAACCGAACGTGGAGTGGATGATGGGATTGGTCACTCCTGGTTCCCCGAGCTTGGTCGTCCAATCGACACGGTATTCACCGAGGTGGTCCACCTCGATCGCGCAGTCGGCCACTTTGGCCGTGTCGCACGCCGCCTTCACGGCACCTGCTCCCATCAACGTGCCTCGGCTACCAGTGGTTTGACCGAGTCCGAGTTCGCGAGTGGTGTCGACGATCACGCGAATTCGGGCGGGGTCGATGCCCAACTCTGTCGACGCCACCTGCAAGGCAACGGTGTGAATACCTTGACCCATTTCAGTCCACCCGTGACGTACTTCCACCGTGCCGTCCTGACAGAAACGGACCACCGCACGGGTGATCTCCTTGAA
Organism: Ilumatobacteraceae bacterium; assembly: GCA_017856375.1. Taxonomy (GTDB): domain Bacteria; phylum Actinomycetota; class Acidimicrobiia; order Acidimicrobiales; family Ilumatobacteraceae; genus UBA3006. The sequence continues at coordinate 2,455 of JAFMFC010000002.1, forward strand.
TCCATTGCCCAAACCACTGTTCTTCAGACCCAGCCCGAGTCCGACGGCATAGCCGTCGGCGAGAGCGCGGTCGTACTCTTCGCGGAGCTCATCCAGGCAGAGCTCAGCACCAAGGCATCCATCGTCCATTATTTGTCCCGGACCCCACACCATGTTCGGCTTGATCACGTTGCGCTTGCGGATTTCGAACCCGCTCAATCCAGCCTGTTCTGCAAGCCTGTCGAGCACACCCTCCATGGCGAATTGCGCCTGGTTTGCACCGAATCCCCTGAAAGCTCCACAGATGGGATTGTTCGTTCTGGCCGCGGTTGCTCGCACGTCGATGGCGGGCACGTGGTACGGCCCGCTGGCGTGACCGGCCATGCGTTCGAGCACCTTCATCCCGACCGAGGCATATGCGCCGGAGTCTCCCACTGCACGAACGTGGAGGTACGTGAGACGACCCTCTAGATCGCATCCGGCTTCGTAATCCATGACGATCGGATGGCGTTTGGCATGCATCAGCAGGCTCTCCTCGCGGGAGAGGGTGCAGCGGACAGGCTTCTGCAGCAGCCATGCCGCGAGGGCCGCATGCGCCTGGTTGCTCATGTCTTCTTTGCCACCGAAGGCGCCGCCATTGGAGACGAGTTCCACGGTGACCTGCTCGTTGTCGATCCCGAGGACCCTGGCGATGTCGTTGCGATCGTCCCAGACTCCTTGGCCACCCGAGTAGACGTGGATCGAATTGCCCTCGGTGTTCGGCACCGCGAGGGTGCTCTCGGGCTCGAGGAACGCGTGTTCGATGCGCTGGGTCGTGAAGCGTTCCTTGACGACGTGCGCGGAGGCAGCACGGGCTGCCTCGAGATCTCCACGGCGATACTCGCTCACGGAAAGAACATTGTCGGTGGTCTTCCAGACTGCAACTTCTGATGTTTCGATCGCGGCAAACGGGTCGGTGATCGGTGTGAGCGGTCGGTAGGTGACGTCGATCAACTCGCTCGCTTGACGTGCAGTCAGGCGGTCGTCAGCCACGACGATCGCGAGTACGTCCCCCGCATACGAGGTGAACCCGCCCACAGGGATCATGACCGGCCAATCCTTGTAGATGATTCCGACGAGAAGTTCGCCGGGGATGTCGGCAGCGGTAAAAACGGCCCGCACGCCCGGAAGACTCGCTGCCTTAGAAATATCAATACCCAGAACTTCAGCACGGGTGTGTTTGGTGAGGTGGAGTGCCGCGTGCAGCATTCCGGGAATTCGGATGTCATCGATGTATCCACGATCCCCGAGGGCGAGAGCAGGTGCCTCATATTTCGTGAATCGGCTCCCGATTTCCGCGCTGGTCGCTTGCTCGGGGATTCGACCCTTGGCAACTGCCTCGATGGCGTCGAGGATCTTCACATATCCCGTGCAACGACAAAGGTGCGCGCCCAGATGCCGCTTGATGTCATCGCGTTCGAGATTCGCACCCTTCTTGTCGATGAGGGCCTTGGCCCTCACCACGATTCCGGGAATGCAGAATCCGCACTGCAAACCACCGCATGCGGCGAACGAGTCAGCAAACGCCTGCCGCTCGTTCTCGGAAAATCCCTCGAGCGTGGTGACGGTTCCGTCTGCCACCTTGGTCAATGGTGTTTGGCAACTGACTACTGCCTTGCCGTTGACGATCACGGTGCAACAGCCGCACTGACCGCTGGGGGAGCAACCATCCTTCGGCGAGGTCACGTCGAGTTCGTCGCGCAGGGCGGAAAGCAGGTGAGGATGTGTCCGGCGCACGGACACGGGCGTTCCATTGAGTTCGAAGTTGACTACCCCTGCCGCCTCGACCGTTTCCACCGCCACCCCCTGAAGTCGTTCGATACCTTATCCGACAAGGGTTTTGCTTTTACAGAATGTCAATCGTCGAGGTTGACGCCCCGTTGGGAGGTGATCCTTCCGTAGACCTCAGGCCGTCGATAGCGGTCGAAATCGAACAGGGTGTTCTTGTATTGGTAACACCAGTCGAGATCACAGTTCGCCACCACGACCTCGTCGTCATTGGTGGTCGTCTTGGCCAGAACTTCGCCGGAAGGAGCGATGATCTGTGAGTCGGCAAGGCTGTCGACCCCTTCCTCGACACCCCCTTTAGCGACTCCCACCACGAAGGTTCCGTTTTGATATGCCCCGCTTTGCATGACCAACGAATTGTGGAACCCCTGGAGGGGATTTTGGGAGGGGTCCGGTGCGTAGTGCAGCGGGGTGTTGTAGCCACACAAGATCAACTCGACACCTTGCAGACCCATGACCCGATAACTCTCCGGCCATCTTCGGTCATTGCAAATCATCATCCCGACGCGGCCGCCGAATGCCTTCCATACACCGAAACCCTCCGGACTCGGCGTGAAGTAGTAGCGCTCGGCGTGTTGAAACGGCCGATCCGGCTCGTGATGCTCGTGACCAGGAATGTGCACCTTGCGATACTTGGCTACGACCCTGCCATCTCGCTCGACGAGAATTTGGGTGTTGAAACGCTCGCCGCTCTCGGTGAGCTCGGCGTAGCCGAGGCAAAAACCCACACCAAGTTGCCTTGCGGTGTCGAACAGTGGCTGCGTGACGGGTGAGGGCATTGATCGCTCGTACCAGTGGTCTGCTTCTCGAATGTCATCCACGAACCAGCGTGGGAAGAAAGTGGTCAGCGCCAACTCTGGGAATACCACCAGCTCCGCACCCTGTCGGTGACCTTCGCGGAGCAGTGCGATCAACCGCTCGACAACCTCAGGACGATCATGATGGCGCTGGATCGGACCCATCTGGGCGGCAGCAACCCGGATGATTCTCGTCATGAAGAGACCTTCTCGAAACTCATGGCAGCCAACCGCTGCATCACGCGGAGAAGAAGATTCGATCCGACGATCAAATCTTCCTCCGCGGTGAACTCCGCGGGATTGTGACTGATCCCACGCACACTCGGAACGAAGATCATTGCGGTGGGACAGACTCGCGCGAGCATCTGTGCATCATGCCCTGCACCGCTCGGCATGCGTTTGCGAGTGAGCCCCATGTCCGCTGCACACTCATCGATGAGCTCGATCACGCGCGGATCGAACTGAACCGGCTCGAAGCGAGCAAGTTTGCGCTTGGAAATCGTCACGCCCTCTTCGGCCTTCAGACGATCGAGGAACGTGTCGATGCGCTGTTCGGCTTCCCGGAGTAGTGCTTCGTCGGTGTTGCGGACATCGACGGTCATGGTGGCGCGTGCAGCGACGACATTGATCAGATTGGGATGCAGGTCGATCTTGCCGACCGTGCACACCTGCGGGTGTCCCATCTCGGCAGCAAGTTCACGAAGGAACACCGTGATGCGCGCTGCAACATATGCAGGGTCGTGACGCATCGACATCGGAGTCGTGCCGGCGTGATTGCTCTGCCCACTGATCTCGACTTCCGTCCAGGAGATTCCTTGCACTCCGTCGACGCAACCGATGGTGATCCCCTCGGCTTCGAGCACGGGCCCTTGTTCAATGTGCAACTCGACGAACGCATGTGGAGCGGGTCCCGGGCACGGGACGGGTCCGGCGTAGCCGATCTCGCGCAGTTCCTCGCCGAAGTTCTTGCCATCGATGGACACGGTCTCCAGCGCAGCTTCGACGCTCATGCCTCCGACATAGACGAGGGAACCCAGCATGTCGGGGGCGAAACGGGCGCCTTCTTCGTTGGTGAAGAACGCGACAGCGATGGGCCGGGAGGGAGCATTGCCCGACTCCTGGAGCGTCTGAATGACCTCGAGCCCTGCAAGAACGCCGAGGTTTCCGTCGTATTTGCCTCCGGTGCGAACAGTGTCGATGTGCGATCCCGTCATCACCGGGCTGCCTTCGCCAATTTGCCAGGTGCCCACGACGTTTCCCACCTTGTCGATCGTGACCTCGAGACCAAGCTCTTTCATCCACGACACCACCAGATCCCGTCCTGCGCGATCGTCGTCGGTGAGCGCCAGACGGGCACATCCTCCGTGAGGAATTGCTCCTACTTCGGCCAAATCCAAGATCCTCTTCATCAATCGCTGGCCATTTATCTGCAGATCGTGCGACACGTCACGAGTGTATTGCCCGACATCGGACGGGGTTTGATAGTTCGGTCGAGGGTCGGCACAATGGACTGATGACCGTGGTCGATCGTCAACTTTTGGCCAACGCGATGCGGGTTGAAAGAACTCGGTTTAATGACAGCCACCCTGAATCACGACGCCTGGCAGAGCAGGCGAAGGGCCAGATGTTGTCGGGGGTGCCGATGCCGTGGATGGTGCGATGGCCAGGTGACTTCCCGTTGTTTCTCGATCGGGCCGATGGGGTTTCCTTTGTAGATGTCGATGGCAACAACTACGTCGATTTCTGTCTGGGCGATACCGGTGCAATGACTGGTCACGGCAGGCCACAAATAGCCGAAGCAATCGCGCAGCAGGCACGCAAGGGCTTGACGACGATGATGCCGACTCCCGATTCGATCTGGGTGTCAGAGGAATTGAGCAGTCGTTTCGGATCGATGAAGTGGCAGTTTTGTTTGAGTGCCACCGATGCCAACAGATTCATGCTGAGATTCGCTCGTCATGTGACCAAGCGTCCGAAAGTCGTGGTCAACGATTGGTGCTACCACGGGACGGTCGATGAAGCGCTCGTCATTCTCGACGAGGATGGACGGACCACGTCACGTCCAGGGGCGATCGGCCCACAGGTGCATCCGTCGATGACGACCAAGGCGGTGCCGTTCAATGATCTCGACGCGCTCGAGGAGGCGTTGTCCCCGGGCGATGTTGCCGTGGTGCTGATGGAACCAGCGCTCACGAACATCGGCATCGTGCTACCCGAGCCCGGCTACTTGGAAGGAGTGCGCGAGATCACTCGTCGTTACGGAACGTTGTTGGCCATCGACGAGACCCACACGATATGTGCCGGTCCGGGAGGATGCACGAAGGCGTGGAATTTGGAACCCGATTTCGTGATCATCGGAAAAACCATTGGCGGAGGGGTCCCGGTGGCTGCTTACGGTGTCTCCAAAGACGTAGCGCGGATACTCGAGGATCAGATGCATGGTCACGACGTGGACGTTTCTGGCGTTGGAGGAACGTTGAGCGGCAGTGCCTTCGGTATGGCCGCGATCAAGGCCACGCTGTCCAGCTCCTTGCTTCCCAAAGACTTCGCCATCGCCGAGCCAATGGCGATCAGATGGACAGCAGGAGTTGCCGATGTGGTCGAATCTCATGGGCTGGCTTGGCACGTGCAACGACTTGGCGTGCGGGCAGAATATTGGTTTGGAACACCTCCGCGTAACGGACGGGACGCCGCTGCTTCAGTCGACGGCGAACTCGAGTCGTATTTCCATCTGGCTGCCCTCAACAGGGGAGTACTCCTCACGCCATTCCACAATATGGCGTTGCTCTCGCCGCTTCATTCATCGAGCGATGTCGATTTGCACACCAAAATTTTTGCCGAATGTGTCTCGGCAGTTGTTGCGGGCTGAGATCTCTTGAGCGACATCACCTACGTGGTAGTGGTCGTCGCAGTGACGGCGTTGTTGCAGGCAATTTCTGGATTCGGATTCGCCTTGCTTTCCGTACCGCTTTTTGCGTTGCGAATCGACGTGCACGAAGCTGTCGTCCTCTCGTCTTGTATCGGAACTATCAGCAGCGGATGGCAGACCTATTTTCTTCGGAGGAATGTCGATGTAGCGCTGGCTCGGCGTTACATCGTTGCTTCCGTTTTGGGGATTCCAGCGGGATTTGCGCTCTTCGTTTTGCTCAGTGACCAGGTGTTGCGGGTGATCGTTGGTGTGGCCGTACTCTTCGGCACCCTGGTGGTGGCTTTTGGTGGCGAACTGAAGGTGAGTCGAGCGTGGGAACGAGCCCTTGGGGTGCTCAGTGGCGCCCTACTAATCGCCACGTCCACGAATGGACCGCCAATCGTGTTGGCCATGCAGGCTCAGCGAATGCCGATGCTCGAATTTCGGGCGACACTTGCTCGAATCTTCTTCGTCTCCGGGTTGGTCAGCGTGGTGCTCTTTCTCTTTGCTGGGGAGATCGACGCCTCCATAGGCCTGGCGACCCTGCTCTGTGTGCCGGTGATGACGATCTCCGTGGTCGTCGGAAATCGCATTGCTCACCGATTGGCCGAGCGACCGTTTCGAGCCCTCGTCTTGATCCTCTTGGTGGCGGCAGGAACCTCGAGCCTGATTTCCGCTTTTAGTTGATCAGCCGAAGAGACGTACCCAGTCAGCGAGCGTCTCGGCCCTGAATACCACATTGTGTTGTTTGACATCGTCAAGCAGCGCATGTGGGCGATGTGAATAATCGTGGCCCGGATAGAGATCGGTGTCGTTCGGCAGTGCGGCCAGTGAAGACAGGCTGCGGTAGAGCTCCTCGGGGTTTCCTCCCGGTAGGTCCGTTCTTCCGCATCCATCGAGGAACAAAGTGTCCCCAGACACGAGCCTTCCTCTCACGAGAAAGCACTGGCTTCCGGGAGTGTGTCCCGGGGTGTGCAACATCGTGACAGAGACATCCCCGATCTGCACCTTGTCGCCACCGTCAACCAGACGAAAGGATTCCTTGCCGAGTCCTGTCGTCTTCATCACCCATTCCAGCTCCTGACGATTGATCACTATTGGAACGTTCATTTCATCGAGAACTTCCGCAATTCCGGGAAGATTCATTCCCATCATTCGACCGCCGCAGTGATCCGCGTGGTAGTGAGTGATCAGCACGGCTTCGATCTCATACCCATCATCAGCAGCAATCTGAGTGAGGTCATTGGGGGCATAGGCGGGATCGACGACGACACATCGTCGCGACTGGGGATCCCCGATCAAATAAGAGAAATTCCGCATTTGAATCGCAACCTCGTCGGACTTTGCAAAGTCTCTACCTGAGAGGAGTTGGCGGAAGTACAGGTCATCAGTTTGATTCGCCACACTCGAACAATAGGCGGTCGTACGATGGTGTCGTGATCGACGGCATCATCCTCCACCGAGGTCGGCCCATCGCGATACCCGAGGATGTGAGATCTCGCTTCGTCGACGGAGATCAACTGTTTGTCGCCGATGATGGCGGAGTACTGCATGTTCCAGCTCCCGTTTCAACCGAAGTCGCGACCTGTGTAGATCGTGCGAAGTTGGCGGCCGTTGCACTGAATGACGTGCCCGATGAGCGCATTCAAAGGTTTTTTCTGCGAGCCGCAGATCTTCTCCTGTCGAGGGATGTTCGACGTCGCCTCATGGCCATCAATGAGGAAGATGTGCGTCGAGCAAAGCAATCGGACAGGTCTACCGCACGTCTCGTTCTGGACGAACAAATGCTCCAAGGAATGGTCGAGTCTTTCCGGATTTGGGCCGTCCACCCAATACAACGAGATGTAACGGTGGAGAGCGTTGATCACGAAGGTTGGTCGGTAAACCGAACTCTTGCTCCACTAGGCGTGGTGGCTTTCGTGTTCGAAGGTCGACCCAATGTCGTGGTTGACGCATGTGGGGTGCTCGTGACGGGGAACACCTGCGTTTTCCGGATCGGTCGCGATGCACGACGCACCGCTGCCGAGATCCTGTCGCTCGTCGTAGTGCCAGCACTGATCGAATCTGGATTACCGATCGACAGTGTGGTGCTGATCCCTCTTGACGACCACGCGAGTGGTTGGTCCCTCTTCTCGCAGACAGGCGTTTCGCTCGCAGTTGCCCGCGGCAGCGGCAAGGCGGTGCAGGATCTCGGTTCCGTCGCTCGTCAGAGTGGAGTTCCTGTCAGTTTGCACGGCAGGGGAGGTGCGTGGTTCCTTGTGAGTGAGTCTGCGGACCACGATCGATTGCTTACTACTCTGAAGTTTTCACTAGATCGAAAAGTGTGTAACACCGCAAATGTGCTGACGTTGCCACGGAAGAACTCGAGCGAGATGTTCCCACTCGTCGTTCAAGCCGTGAAGGAAGCGGCGTCGGCGAGGGCGGCGAAAGGCATCATTCACCTCATTGCCGAATGTTCCGCCGATGGTGTGTTTCTGAGTGATTCATGGCTGAGCAACGCGAAGAGCCAAAATGTCGACATCGTCGCTGCGCAACGCCACGAATTGTCGACGGAGTGGGAGTGGGAAAACAACCCCGAGATCACGGTTTGCTTCGTAAACGAACTTGATGAGGCATTTGACTTGTTCAACGAATTCTCTCCTCGCTTGGTCGCATCGATTATCTCGGAGGACGAATCAGATCATCACCGCGGATGGCAGAGACTTTCGTGCCCATTTGTTGGAGATGGCTTTTCGCGGTGGGTCGACGGTCAGTTCGCTTTTCGAAGACCCGAACTCGGACTCTCGAATTGGGAGGGAGGAACACCTCTCGGTCGCGGCGCGATTCTTTCCGGGTCCGACATTCACTCGGTTCGTTATCGTTTTCGACAACGTGACCCGAATTTGCATAGATGAAGATGAAATCGCGAATTCTTGAGTTCGTTGCTGCACGACTCGACGGGTTCATCACCAGGAACATGCACATCGGAGCATCGACATCACGTGGAGCCTCCTTTCATTCCTTTGGTGCTGGAAGCATCGTGATGTATCCGTTTGCCAACGTTTACAACGAGAGCTACATCAAGATCGGAGAAGGAACGATCATTGGCCCGAACGTCTCACTTGCGGCCGGAATGGTGCCCGGACAGATTTGTCTGACCAATCCGGTCGTCGTGATCGGTGATCGATGCTTGATCGGGAGAGACAGTGGGATAGTTGGACACCTCGAGATCACCATCGGTAATGACGTGTGGACGGGTCATCGGGTCTACATCACCGATCAGAACCACGGCTACGAGGACATCGAGCGTCCGATTTCGGCTCAGACTCAGCCCGAAAAACCAGTTCGAATTGGCGATGGTTCATGGATCGGTACTGGCTCGGTAATCCTGCCGGGCGCGAATATCGGACGTCATTGCACAATCGGTGCCAATTCCGTAGTAACAGGAACGATCCCTGACTATTCGGTCGCGGTGGGTGCACCAGCAAGAGTGATCAAGCGTTACGTCGAAGGCAGCGGTTGGGAGATGATTACACCGACAAATCGCTAGGAGGCGCACAGCTATCCATGTCGTTGGCACGAGCGAACGTGCCGAGTTTTTCACTAAGAGGAATGCCTTCAATCTGGGTCTCAGCAAATGGCTCGTTGACGCCGTCACGGAGTAGTGCGATGTACGAACGACGATCCTGTATGTATGTTTCGTAGTCGCGTCTCCACATCTCAGAAATGGCCAGACCCTTTTCGTCCTGCGGAAGAATACGAAACAGCTCTTCGACCATCTGGTCGAGAATCCCCGTCGCTTGTTCCACTAAATCGGCTCGAATCAACAAGTCTTCTGAACTTTCAATTCGACGAGTATCAGCGAGTCCCGCCAGTTCGACTCTCGATGCCATGCACACCTCTTGAGCGCGAGATGACCACGACCTGTCTCCAACGCGGTTGATACTTTCACGAGGAGACAGGAAAAAAGCGTAGAACCACATCGCGACCATCAATGCCACGACGATCCCGAGACTGATTCGCTTGAGAAAATTCAGATTGAGCACTGAGCGATCGTACAATTCGATGCAATGGAATCGCAGTCGCCCCAAAATAGGACGCGACTTAAGCAATCCATACCCCTAGTTCGAAAACTTCTTTCGTTTCACCGCCGGCCTTTTTCTATTGCAGTCAGTGGTGCGGCCGTCTATGCGCTGTGCACGGTCGCTTCGAGTTTTGCGGTTTCTCGACTGATCGATCGTGTGATCCAACCGTTCTTTGTAAATGGCGAAGACGTGGATCGAGCGTTTTTTGTTGCTTCCTGTTTGATCATCGGAATCGCCATCATTCGAGCAACAGGCGTCGTCGTGAGACGATCCTTCGCAGGGGTTACACAATGGAGGACCGCATCTTCGCTTGCTGAGCGGGTCGTGACCAGTTTGCTGGGCAGACCACTCACTTGGCACCTCACTCGACAACCTGGTGACCTGGTGGCGAGGGCCGGTGTGGACGCCGATGCAGCCGTTGCTCTTCTTGCTCCTTTGCCATTCGCGACCTCTGTCTTGGTATTGATTGCCGCGGCGGGTGTTGCCTTGATTGTTGTGGATCCTTTGTTGGGGACGGTAGCGCTCATCATTTTGCCTCTCATGATGTTGCTTAACATCAGTTACCAGCGCCGGGTAGATCGTCACTTTGTGTCTGCGCAACACGCGTTGGGAGCGTTTTCGGAAGCGGCTTACGAGAGCTTGGAAGGATATTCAGTAGTCAAAGCGTTCGGTGCAGAGAGTCGCGAAGCCGACCGAATGGCGTCTATTTCGAAGCGTCTCCGGGAAGCGCGAATTTTGGCCGTAAAGGGTCGTGCAACCTTCGACGGCTTCATGGACGCGATGCCCGCCCTGATCAACGTTTGCTTGATCTTGATTGGTGCCCACAGGGTGCATTCGGGAGTGTTGAGCGTCGGCGAGTTGTCGGGCTTCGTCTACTTGTTCACCTTGCTTGTCTTTCCTTTGCGGATAATCGGCTATGTCTTCAGTGAGCTTCCTCATTCGAGAAGCGGCATGGATCGAATTGACGAGATCCTTGACGAGACCGAGTTGGGGGCGCCGCTTGTGAGGACGGTAAGAGACGCTCGGAATGCTGCAGAGATTCGGGGACTCACCCTGCAATACGGCAACGTGGCGACTCTCGCCGACGTTACCTTCACCGTCGAACTTGGTGAGACAGTAGCAATTGTTGGTCCAACAGGTTCCGGCAAGTCGAGCCTGCTGATGGTTGTTGCGGGGCTACTAAACCCATCTATCGGGACGATCGCGGCTGGAAGAACCAGCATCGTTTTTCAGGAGCCGTTCCTATTCGATGGCACGATTCGCGAAAACTTGCTTCTCGGGGATGCCGATCCTGCTCTGCTCGATGCAGCGCTCAGGATCTCCTGCGCTGATGAATTCATTCGGGATCTTCCGCTAGGACTGGACTCTGAGACGGGAGAGCGCGGGGTTGGTTTGAGCGGCGGACAACGTCAACGACTCGCCCTCGCTCGAGCTTTGTGTCGTCGAAACGACTTGTTGCTTCTAGACGACACCACGTCAGCTCTCGACTCAACTAATGAACAACGAGTCTTGCAGTTTCTCCGCGAGCTGTCACCCCGTCCAGCTGTGTTGATGGCTGCGTCGCGCCCATCGGCAATTCGTGCCGCAGATCGGATTCTCTTCATCGACGGCGGAACGATCAGGGGGGAGGGGACCCACGATCAGTTGCTGCAAAACCTGGACAGCTATCGGGAACTGGTTACCTCATACGAAATGGGTCGAAGTGATGGTTGAAAACTCGTATTCCGAGGGACCATTCGAGGTCATCACCAAGGGCATGAAAACTGCTCCCTCCTTCACGGAGGGAATCGGCTTGACGATTCTCTTCGCGATTATGGGTACTGGCGCAAGGGTGGCGATTCCAGTTCTCCTCCAACAGATCGTCGACCGTGGATTCGTCGGGGATGAAGTGAACTTTCGATTTATCTATCTCACATGTGGATTTGCGGCACTCTTCATTCTGCTGTCGTCATGGTCCTTGAGAACTGCGGCCGCCAGATTGGGCGAACGAGCAGAGCATGGCTTGTACTACCTGCGGGTTCGTTTGTTTGGACACATCCACCGTCTGAGTATTGAAGACCATCACGAAACGAGAAAGGGTGAACTTGTTTCTCGAGTGACGAGCGACATCGAGTCGATGACACAGTTTTTTGCTTGGGGCGGTCTCACGTTGCTTCTCGACTCCACGCAAATTGTCGTGGTGACAATGGTGATGATGGCATACGACTGGCGACTTGCGGCAGTTGCACTCGCAGTTTCTGCACCGCTCGGCTTCGTCCTACGAGCCCTACAGGGAAGACTTCTCAGGGCACACTCGCGAAGCCGAGAACGCAATGCTCAGTATTTGGCCGAACTAGCCGAGTCATTCTCTGGGCTGGCCACTCTTCGTTCCTATGGTGCAATCGAGGCACGAAAGACAAAACTGCTCGAGGCTTCTCGAACTCGTGCCACGGCAAACATTCGGGCCGGAGTGGTAGGAGCTTTTCTCTTTCCACTTGGTGAGATTTTTGCAGTCTTCACGGTGTGTGCAGTCGTTGGCGTAGGCCTCCTCATCGGTCCTGCGGGGGGATTGACGGCTGGTGCCCTAGTCGGTTTTGTTTTCCTGACTTATCGGCTGTTGGAGCCGATTGCTGAGTTCACGGAAGTGATGGATATGACCCAGAGTGCCGTTGCCAGTCTGAGACGAGTGCTTGGGGTCCTTGAAATTCCCATAGGACCGCCTGAGCCTCGGGATCCCAAATCGTTGCCGGTGGGCAGATTGTCCATCCAACTGAACAAGGTGAGTTTCGTCTACGACACCATTGACGAACGCGGGGAGCGCCCAGCGGTGGACGAGGTTTCCCTGTTGATAAGGGCCGGGGAACACGTTGCCCTGGTGGGTCCCTCCGGGTCGGGAAAGAGCACCGTTGGGCGTCTGATCGCCCGACTCGTTGATCCCACGCAAGGTTCGATTTACATCGGCGGTGTCGACGCACGCCGAGTTTCCAACGACGATCTGCGCGCAAGGGTCGTCATCGTCCCGCAGGAACCATTCCTGTTTTCGAACACCATTGAGGAGAACCTGCTGTTCGCCTCTCCGAATTCGACACGAGAGGAGATGCTCGCAGCGTTCGTTCGCTTGGGGTTGGGGGACTGGCTTCACTCACTGGTACAGGGGTTGGAAACCGAGGTTGGTCAAAGAGGTTCGGCATTGAGCGCAGGGGAGCGGCAGCTGGTGGCGCTGGTCCGAGCCGCAATCACCAATCCCGATGTCTTGATCCTTGACGAAGCAACCTCTTCAGTCGATCCTGTCACCGAGCAACAGTTGAGTATGGCGCTAGAGGCACTCTCCCAGTGTCGAACCACCATTTCTGTTGCCCATCGTCTTTCAACGGCGAGCCGAGCGGATCGCGTGGTGTTAATGGCTGACGGCCGTGTCATTGCAGAGGGAAGTCACTCGGATTTGCTGGAGACGTCGAGCGAGTATCTGTCGCTGTATGAGGCGTGGCTCGCTTCGACTTCGGTGAATGGAAGATGACCGTGAGGTTCCGTTTTGCGATGGGAGCTTTTCTGTTCTCGGTCGGTTTTTCATCCTGCGCACCACTGGACACGACCGAGCAGGTTTGCCGATTGATGCCCGAACTCGCCTCAAGCACAGTTGCGCTTGATCGAGCTTTCGAGGATCTTGCGGCTACCGAAGCATCAGTAATTGAGAGTTCACTAACTGTTCTGATCGACACGATCTCATCAATTCTCGATGATGCACCATCCGAGATCGAGACCTCTCTTGCGACGCTCGACCGGGCCTATCGCGAGGTACGCGTTGCCCTGATCAACGTTGGTTATGACGGCAAAATCGCAGTGAATGACTCAGCAACCGCAATCGCACTTTCAAACTTGCGTCGAACCGATGTAATCAGAGCGGGTGAACGTCTGGAAGTGTTCGTTGATAAGCGTTGCCGTACAACGTTCGATTCCCCGATCCCGCCCGCTATGGGTGATGGGGCAACTCTCCCCACACCTATCCAGACCCCTGAGGAAGCAGACGAATACCCATTCGTCGTCGAAGACGAGCCTTCGTCCTTGACCGCCTACGGTTACCTGTTGGTGAGCGGCCGAGGCCTGTCACTGACGGACACAGAGGCCGAGTGTGTTGGTCGGTCCGTGTCCGCAGCGGCGCAAGAGTTCAGTAATCCCGATGACGCAATGCTCGATTCACTCGTCTCAGAGGCTCTGTTGAATTGCCGGGAAGGAGTGCCGCCAACAAGCAGCGTTCCGAAGACATCAAACTCGACAAGCCTCGGCGATTAGTCTCGTCAAGTAATGGAATTCACGCTGATTCGTCACGCCGAGCCGGAGTGGGTGAAGGACGGCAAGGCAGTCGTTGATCCTCCTCTCACTTCTCGTGGACTGAATCAGGCCCAGTTGTTGGGACTTCGAATGGCCGACGCAAAATTCGATCACATCTATACATCGCCGCTCATTCGCACGCATCAGACTGCGGAGCCGACTCTGCACGCTCACGGACGCGATCTGATCATCGAGCCATGGCTGGAGGAGATCCGAGAACCCGCTTGGCATGGCGAACCCGCGGAGAAGACGATCAAGGCCTATCGGGACGAGATGGCGCGAAACGCAGAAGATCGTTGGCACGGATTGCACGGGGGAGAACCCGTACGAGACTTCGTCAACCGTATTCACCTGGGAGCCGAACAGTTCCTCGCATCCCGGGGTGTTCACCGGATCGACTCGCCGTTGCCGCTCTGGCACATCGAGAATCCAGGGGAGTCATTCGTCTTCGTTGCGCACGCAGGCACCAACAGCGTCATCATCTGCCATTTGTTGGGTCTGCAGCCGACGCCGTGGGAGTGGGAGCGATTCGTGATCGGTCACGCCTCGGTGACGACCATCAAGGCGATGAAACTGGGTGACGGTTACACCTTCAGTCTGATCAATTTGAGTGACGTCGAACACTTGCCGTCGGAGATTCGCACTCGTTGATCGACTAATCGGCCGCCGATCCCTAGGCGGAAATCGGAAGGGAGCGGCACGAGGATCTCACACCTGTGCCGCCCCCTTCGTTCGATCGGTCTACTGCGGGAGCACCGCTTCGTTCGAGCAGCCGTCGATCGCCTTGAGCAGCGGGTAGGGGTTGATCGCTGCACCACCCTGCGGGTGGATTTCGAAGTGCAGGTGGGGTGAACCTGCGTTGCCAGTCGAACCGTTGTAGCCGATGATCTGTCCGGCGCGAACGGGAGTCCCATTGGTGATACCGGGGGCGAAGGAATCGAGGTGCGAGTAGTAGAAGTACGTGCCATCGGCAACCGTCAAGCGAATGGCGTTGCCGCCCAGAGCGAGACCGCTGTAGGTGCGGGTGATCACGCCGTCCATCACTGCGTAGATCGCGAGTCCACGTGGGCCGATGACGTCCGTTCCTTCATGGACTCGTCCACCACTGCGCGGATCGCCCCACGAGTCGACGAACGAGCAACGTCCCTGCATCGGGAAGACGCGCATCGAGGGCAGGCCCAATTGCTCAAGGGAGGGGATCAATCCCAACGCAGCGGCGGTAGGCGCGTCGAGGGCTCCAGAGGCGTTCAGTCCGCGTGACTGTTGAAAGTTCGTGATGGAAACCGCAGTAGCCACGCCAAAGACTCCGTCAACTCCACCTTTCACTTCGATTCCGTTGGCAATCAAGGCGTTCTGCAACGCGCGCACGTTCTCACTATTCTCGCCGCGACGGGGGAGATTCGACAGGGTGATTCCGGCGGCTGGAGCTGCAGCAGGGGCAGCTACTGGAGCAGGAGCCGGTGCTGCGCTCGGGGTCATTGCAGTGATGGCGCTCATGGTTGCCTGGTCGACATCGCCGGTGATGGGCAGACCGCGACGCTTCTGAAATTCGCCCACTGCTGCGCGGGTGCCTGCACCGAAAATGCCATCTGCGCCACCGCGCAAACCGATGCCGTCACGCAACATTGCTTGCTGAATCTGACGAACCGTCTCGTTGCGGTCACCGAGCTTGAACATCACGACAGGAGCTGCCGGCTGTGCGACGGGCTTCACTGCGGCCTGGACGACAGTTGCGGCTGCGTTCTTGGCGGGGACGACGACGTCGCCGATTCCGAGAAATTTTGCGGTGCGAGCATCGACTCGACCGGTTGGTCGGAAGCCTGCGACCTTCTGCAGATTGCGCAATGCAGTGCGAGTGGCTTCATTGAAATTGCCGGTGATGCCACCGCGCAGGGTGAAGCCGCGGGCAACGATGGCCTGCTGCAGGCGGGTGACGTCGGGGCTCGTCTCGCCGAGTCGCGGGAGTTGGAACTGAACGGTCTGCGACGGTGCGGCGGCAACCTCGGAGACCGGAATCAGGCTGAAACCGGAACAAGCGGCGATACCGGCGATGAGGGCCTTGCGGATGACTGACTTCATGACGTGCTCCCTGAGTTGGTGTGAGATCCGCTGAAGGGATCGGTCCTCTCGGGTTTGCACTTGAGGAAAAACTGACTAAAAATGTTTGGAAGAGCACGGAGAGTGAGGTTTTAGGCCTGATGTGGCCATAAGGGCACTCTTGGTGGGGACGACGGGTCCGCCGGGGGCAGCCCTCACTACGGTGCTGGGGCATGGTTGTCAGCCCTTCCCGGTTCGTGTGGGTCGCCAGATTCGCCTTGGTGATGCTCGTGGCCATCGTGATCACCGGTTCGATCGTCCGGTTGACGGGATCCGGGCTGGGCTGTGTGGACTGGCCTCAGTGCAACGAGGAGCGGTTCGTCGACGTGTCGTCTGGCCATGCCGCCATCGAGCAGGTGAACCGCTTGTTCACGGGACTGGTCGCCTTGTCGGTGATTCTCGCCCTGGGGACGGCATTACTGCTTAGACCGAGGAATGCGCGTCTGATCGTCTTAGCAATTGGACTGGTTCTTGGCGTACTCGCTCAAGTGGTGATTGGGGGGATTGTCGTGCTCACCGGTCTGCATCCCTCAAGCAACATGATCCATTTCTTGGTCTCGGTAATTTTGGTCGCACTTTCGCGCTGGCTCTTGAATGAGGCGAGGCAGCTCGAGTCGACGGAAACGGCAGTGCCCATTTCCACGAGAGCGTCATCGTGGAGTTGGGCGCTGTTTTTCGCCACTACGGCAACGATTGTCGCGGGGACGGTGGTGACGGCGACTGGTCCTCATGCCGGTGACGAGAACGCCCCGCGATTCGACCTCGACTTGCGACAGACCGTTCAGGTTCACGGTGTCATGGCGTGGATCACCGCAGGCCTGTTGTTGTACGGGTTGTGGAAGTGCTTCGGCGAGTGGAGATCAATGCGTCGAAGCGTCGAGGTGATGCTCGGTGTGTTCCTCGCCCAGATGTTCGTTGGCTACGTGCAGTACTTCAGTGGGGTTCCCGCCCAATTGGTGGCGATCCACATCGCGCTCAGTATGGGGGTCGTGATCGCAGGTATCGACGTGGTGTGGGGAACGTCGAGAAGGCGAGCGGTCAGTTCGAAGATGCTCGCCGCAACCGATCTCTGACGGCGAGTCCCAAGCCTGTGGCAACGGGCAGCTCGGCAACGATCACGTCTGCACCGACCTCATCGGCTTCGCGAAGCTGTGAATACAACGTGCTCGCGAGGAGCGGGAGTGAATCGACATGGCGCAACGCGACCACATGCTTGCCCGAGTTTCTCAACGTCGTGAGAACCTCTTCACAGGACTCGTGCTCCTCGATCACTCTCACGGCGGCGCGGGGTTGATAGTGCACGGGGAGCGTGCCCGGCGCCGGAACTGCTCGATCGTTGACCACGACTGGGTAGCCGAGAATCGTGCTCACGTCCTCGATCGGTAGACCGCCTGGTCGAACCAGTCGCGCCTGATCTTGCGTGAAGTCGACGATCGTGGACTCGACTCCGATGCGGCAGGGACCGTCATCGACGATGAGGTCGACATGGCCGCCCAGGTCCGCACACACGTGGTGAGCGGTCGTGGGGCTGACTCTCCCGAACATGTTCGCGGACGGTGCGGCAATGGGGATCCCCAGTGTTTCGATGACACGACGCGTGAACGAGTTGGCGGGAACTCGGAGGGCGACAAACTCCGAACCACCCACGACTTCGTCGGGGACACGTTCGTCGCGTCGGACGAGCATCGTGAAGGGGCCGGGCCAACAAGCACGGGCACAGATTCGAGCATCGACGGAGACGTCGACTGCATACTTCTCGAGATCCTCGAAACTCGCCAGATGAACGATCAGTGGATGCGAGGTGGGGCGACCCTTCGTTTCATAGACACGCCGGATCGCCCGGGCCGAGGAGATCGAAGCACCGAGTCCGTAGACCGTCTCGGTGGGCAGCGCAACGATGCCGTCGTTGCCGAGGATCTCGACCGTCTTCGCTACGGCGTTTCCGTCATCTGACGTGATCATCGAACAGCGAGTGTCGCGCATCGGTGGCAGGCTAGCCACGCCACTGTCGGGCCACGGGGCTAGCATTTCTGCGTTTGCCCGAGGGGGAGGTCGAGCCATGAAGTTCCTACGAGACGCGCCCGATTTCGATCTCACCTACAACGATGTGTTCCTGGTTCCGTCGTTGTCCGACGTCGATTCGCGTATGAAGGTGGATCTGTCCACTGGTGACGGCGTCGGCACCACCATCCCCATCGTGGTCTCGAACATGACGGCTATCGCGGGACGCCGGATGGCGGAGACTGTTGCGCGACGGGGTGGACTCGTCGTGCTTCCTCAGGACATCCCCATCGACGTCGTGCGCCGGGTCGTCGACTTCGTCAAGTCCAGGCACACCATATTTGATACCCCGATCATCATGAATGCCGAGGGAACGGTCGGCGAGGCCCTGAGTTTGCTGCACAAGCGATCCCATGGTGCAGTCCTCATCCTCGACGACGAAGGTAAGCCTCGCGGGATATTCACCGAGCACGACGCAGTGGGTTTCGATCGATTCACTCAGCTCCACAACGTGATGAACCGTGAAGTGATAACTATTTCGCAAGATAGATCGGTTCAAGAGATACACGATCAGATGAACGACTCCCGTCTGAGTTTTGCGCCTGTTGTCGATTCTCGCGGAGCGGTGGTGGGTTGCATCACCCGCAAGGGCGCCTTGCGCAGTGCTATCTATAAGCCTGCTCTTGACAAGAGCGGTCGTTTGATGATCGGCGTTGCGGTCGGGATCAACGCTGAACCGGCCAAACGGGCCCGCGCGTTAGTTGAGATGGGTGTTGATGTTGTGGTGGTCGATACCGCTCACGGACATCAACGCCGAATGCTCCAAGCAGTCGAACAGGTCAAGGCCGTCACCGGTTCAGTGAAGCTCGTTGCCGGAAACGTCGTCACACGAGAAGGAACTCGGGACTTGATCGATGCCGGAGCCGACATCGTCAAGGTTGGGGTGGGGCCTGGTGCGATGTGTACGACGAGAATGATGACGGGAGTGGGAAGACCTCAGTTTTCCGCGGTGCTTGATTGCGCAGAAGAGGCATCCGCACGAGGCAAACACGTCTGGGCCGACGGTGGAGTGCGTCATCCCCGGGATGTTGCGCTCGGAGTCGCCGCGGGAGCGTCCAACGTGATGTTCGGCTCGCTGCTTGCCGGCACTTACGAATCCGCGGCAGACACTCTGAGAGATTCAGACGGTCGTTTGTACAAGGAAAGTTTCGGCATGGCGTCGAACCGAGCGGTCCGTAATCGGACACGACAGGAAAGCGCCATCGAGCGCGCTCGAAAGGAGCTGTTCGAGGAAGGCATCAGCACCTCGCGGATGTATCTCGATCCAACGCGACCGAGTGTCGAAGACATCATCGACCAAATAGTCGCGGGTGTTCGCTCTGCTTGCACGTACTCGGGGGCGTCCACGCTCGGTGAATTGCACGACCGAGCCATCGTCGGTGTGCAGAGTTCGTCTGGGTACGAAGAGGGTCGACCACGCGACACCAGCTGGTGAAGACCGTGCGAATTGTGGCAATTGACGGTCCCGCTGGAGCGGGAAAGTCGACTATCGCTAGGATGCTTGCGGAACGCATTGGTCTGATGTATCTCGATACAGGCGCCATGTATCGGGCACTTACCGTTGTCGCGCAAGACCGCGGAATTGACTTGGGAGACGAAAGCCAAATGGTTGCTCTTCTCGATTCATCATCGATTTTCGTAGGCAAGTCAGAAGTCGTGATCAACGAGGAGGATGTCACGACGCGCATTCGTTCTCAGGAGGTCACGTTGGGCGTGAGCACCGTTGCCACGTTGCCAGGTGTCCGAGCCCGCTTACGGGATCTTCAGCGCAAATGGGCGGAACGAATTGGTGGGGGCGTGGTTGAGGGCCGCGACATTGCAACCGTGGTCTTTCCCGAAGCCTGCCTCAAGGTGTTTCTCACTGCTAGTCCATCCGAGCGTGCGCGACGCCGAGTTGAACAGATCGGGGGAGATCTCCTTGAAGTTGAGGCAGCTATCACTCTTCGTGACCAGCGTGACATGTCAAGAGCCGATGGCCCCCTCAAACCTGCCGAAGGCGCGGTGGTAATCGACACCACCGGGCTCTCGGTGGAGAATGTTGTGGCGACGATGGCTGATTTGTACAGGAAAAATTGTGGCTGAAGTCAGCACAAAGCTTGCGGGCGATGGATTTGCTGCTCGCGTCTTTTACCGCTTGATTCGTGGACTAGTCGTGTGGTTGGCGCGGGTGTGGTTACGAGTCGAATACATCGGTCTCGAACACGTTCCGAAGTCGGGCCCATTCATCGTCGCCCCCACACACAGGTCGCTACTTGACATTCCGATTGCATCCGGGGTCACCTCGAGGCGTCTCAGATTCATGGGCAAGGACTCGTTGTGGAAGGTGCCGCTGTTCGGGCGCTTCTTGAGCGCGTTGGGGGGCTTCCCCGTGACGCGTGGCTCAGCCGATTTGGAGGCCCTGAAGCGCTGCATCGGGGTTCTGTGCAACGGTGAGCCGTTGGTCCTCTTCCCGGAGGGCACACGTCGTCACGGTCCCATCATCATGGAATTGTTCGATGGCGCAACGTTCGTCGCGGCCAAGGCTGAAGTGCAGATCGTTCCCGTGGCCATCGCCGGTACCGAAGAATCAATGTCCAAAGGAAAGAAGGGTATCGGGCGCTCTCGCTGCACCGTCGTAATTGGACGACCGATCGGATACTCCGCGTCGGGGCGTCAGGGGCGCGATGAGATGGCCTTGCTCAGCGGTCGCCTGCAGGGCGAGCTGCAGTCGCTTTTCGACGAAGCGAATCGTCGCGTGGCTCAACGAATCAGATAAGCCTTAGCAAGTTTGGCGAGATCCTCCACGTCACGTGCATGACACGTTTCCCTAATGGAGTGCATTGACCACTGTGGAACACCGACGTCGACTGTCTCTATACCCAACCTGGTGGCGGCGATTGGTCCAATGGTCGACCCACAGCCGACATCGTTTCGCGATGAAAACTTTTGCAGGTTGACTCCAGCATTGCGAGCCGCTTCCAACACCCCAGGCAGCGAACGGATCGACGTCGCGTACCGCTGGTTGACGTTGTTCTTCACCGCGACTCCGCTTCCCAGGGTCGGGGCATTGTCCAAGTCGTGCTTCTCCGGATGATTCGGATGGACGCCATGACTGTTGTCCATGCTGAGCAGCGAAGTGTTTTCGATCGCCCTGAGGAAGTCAATCCTTGTTCCTCTGTGCTCATAGATCAGTGATTCGAAGAGATGCTCAATGAGCGGACCGGCAGCACCATCGACGCTTGAGGAGCCGACTTCCTCATGATCGAACAACACCGCAACACTCGGCATCGACGTCTCTGCACTCGTCAACGCGTTCATCGCAGCCCAGCACGACACCTGGTTGTCGAGTCTGGGAGAGGAGAGGAACTCGCCGTGTCTTCCCAGACGTGAGCAAGGCTGCGTGTCGACCAGTTGGCAGGACATCGAGTCGATTTCCGAAGGAGCAACACCGATTGCCTCGCCCAGGAGTTCCATGAAATCGCCGACCGTTGCCGACCACACCGGATTCAAGTGGCGATGACGATCCACCACATGACCTCGATCATTCAGTTCGCGATCGAGATGAATGGCCAGGTGGGGAAGACGGGCGATGGGCCGATTGACATGAAACGTCCGTTCCACGCCATCCAGACCGATGACGACTCCCGCCACTCCGAGATCCCGATCGAACCAGCTCGAAAGGATGGGTGAGCCATAGACCTCTACCGCGAGCTGTGCATGAGGGGCTGCGGAACGATGGGGGTTCGGCTTCAGATGGATTCCCGGAGAATCCGTGTGGGCACCTAGAACACGAGCACCGTGACGGCCAAAGTCGTCCATGTTTCGCCACGCCACGAGCAACCCCGATCGGCGAACGAAGCCGGCCTTCGGAAAACGTTCATCCGGGCCGGTGGATTCACGAAAACCCTGCTCGAGGAGTCGATCACGCCACAACGTGGTCACATGCGCAGGAGTGGGACACTTCTCGATGTCGGCGAGGAGTGAATCACCGGTCACTGGAGGGATGCCCCATCACGGTCGATCTTCAGGGAGCGCCCGAAGAATTCGCACTCGAGGCTCGTCAACGAGCCTGATTGGGCCTGTGCCCGCGCTGCTTCGATACAGCTGTTCAAACTGTCACGTTGACTGAAGAACGTCCATCCGAGCGATCCACATACGATCAACAAGATCAGCTTGGTGACGATTGATTTCGCAAACTTCAGGACGAGCAGCGCGACGAAAACGGAGCCACCTAGGGCAAGAAGAGAGAAGTTCTTGGCTGATTCAGCGTCAAAATTGGAAAGGTTCACGGAGAGAGTCTGCCACTACCCTTTGTCACTGTGTCGGACGTCAACTTTTCCGGAAACAGACCGCCAGAGGTGGTCTTGCCAGCTGAGGCGTCTGCGGTGCTGGCCGCTCTGGACCGATGTCCATCGGGTAGTTCGGGGAGAGTCGCGGTTGCAGATCTCGTCGTCAGCCATCCGACATCGTTGTTTGCCTGGGCGGAGTACGGGGACAGGGCGCGAGACGATCTGGAGTCGTACATGTCCTATCGAGTGGGTTACCACCGTGGACTCGATGCACTTCGTCAGAACGGATGGCGGGGTTCTGGCTATGTTCGATGGGCCAATGAGTCCAATCGAGGATTCTTGCGTTGTCTGATGGGGTTGGCGCGAACCGCCCAGTTAATTGGCGAAGCCGCCGAATCACAGCGCTGTCGGACATTCCTCGCCCAGCTCGACCCCTCGACCAAATGGGATCAGCTTGATTGATCGTCTTGGTGTAGTTCTGGCCGGTGGCCAGAGTTCGCGATTTGGTGCAGACAAATTTGTCCATGTCATCGACGGAATGGAGATGGGCTTGCGGGCTATTCGTAGTCTTCAACCTGTCGTCGATCGGGTGATAGTCGCAGGACGCCATGAGGTGCCAAGTTCATGGGGCACCGAGACACTGTTCGGACATCGAGAGGGCTCGGGGCCCCTCGGTGCAATCGTGGATTCATCGGAATTGTGCGACTCGCAACAGATCGTCGTCGCACCGTGCGACATGCCGAACCTTTCGACTTCGTCGATCGCCAAATTGATCGAAGCATCGACATCGTCCGACACGGCCGTTGCGATCGCTAACTCATCATTGCTACAAGAGCCTCAGTGGCTCGCCGCATGCTGGCGAACTTCTGACGTCCGCGGAGTGGTTTCCAGCCTTTATGCAGAAGGGGTGAGAAGCGTTCGCGAGGTGGCGTATCGCGTTGAACATATTTTGGTCGAGTTACCACTTGGGGATCTGGTCAATCTGAACGAGTCGGCGTCTTCATGAAGCGTTTGTGGATCGAGAATGACGATTCGCTATTGGAATTTTTGCAGACTCCACACGATGGCCGTTATGCGATCGACACCGAGTTTCACCGTGAGCGCACCTATTTCCCCCAGTTGGCTCTCGTCCAGCTTCGCCTCGGGGATGAAATCGGCTTGATCGACCCGCTGAGATGCAACGTGGCGCTCATCGGTCAGTTGTTCAGGGACGAACATGTCTGTGTTTTGCACGCTGGAGCACAGGACCTCGAGATTCTCACAAGAGTGTGCGGACGTTTGCCTTCACGGATTCACGACACCCAAATCGCAGCAGGTTTCCTTGGATCGACGCAGGTTTCCTTGGCTTCATTGGTCAACGAAGTTCGAAAAGTCGTCTTGCCCAAGTCGGATCGGCTGACCGACTGGCTAAGGAGACCGCTGACCCAGGCTCAACTCGACTACGCGGCCAGTGACGTCGAACATCTCTTGGAAATTCATGATCATCAAATTTCCGCTCTCTCGGCACTCGGTCGTCAAGAGTGGGTAATTGAGGCATGCGCACGTCTTGTTGAAAGATCCCACGGTGAGCCGAATCTTGACGACTCGTGGATGAAGGTGAAGGACGCTCGATCGTTACGTGGCGAGGCCAGAGGAGTGGCAAGGAGTCTTGCCCGATGGAGGGAGCGTCGCGCAATGCAACTCGACATCCCAGTTCGCCGGGTGATGTCCGACATGGCGCTGGTGAGCATCGCCCAGGCGCGACCAGCCACTGAGTCACAGTTGCTGGGGTGTCGAGGCGTAGAGGGTCGCCAATTCGGTGGTGAGGCAACGGTTGAGATCCTGGAGGCAATTCGGACCGGTGTGGACGAGATCTTTGAACCGGGTGAAACCAAACGGATTGAAGTCGACTCCAAACATCGCGGAGTGATACCGCTCATCGTGGCTTGGGTTGCCGAGCGGGCACGAATTTCGGAGCTCGATCCGGCATTTCTCGCCACGAGACATGACATCGACGAATATCTGGCAGGGATACCCGAAGCTCGATTGCGTCAGGGTTGGCGAGCAGACCTTCTCTTGAGCGATCTCGACGGGTTGGTGAGTGGCTCGCTCGCGTTGAGTGTGGATGATCGCGGCCGACTTCGCTTATCAGCGACTTCGAGTTGATCATCCCGTTACTTTTCGGGCGATTCCTGCCATCACGAGGCGTCTCCAGCCCGCTACGATGTGAGCCAATGTTCATCGCGTAGGCGGTCCTTGGGGTCCGCTACTGAAAGCAACGGAGCCCAAAACGTGAAGAAGGGACGCCACCGGCGGTTTGAAGAAGCGCGCAAGCTGAAGCAGTCTGGGCCGTCCCCAGAAGATCTTGGCCTGCGAGGAAAGTCGCGTGAACCGCAGTCGGAAGAGGACGAGTATGCAGCTATTGCCGAGCGTTACGGCGTCCGTTTCGACGATGACGAAGATGAATCTGACGAAGACTGATTAGCTGCACCTCTTGTCAACAGTAAGTACCCCCATTCGTAACGTCGCGCTCGTAGCGCACGTCGACCATGGCAAAACCACGCTCGTCGATTCGTTGCTGCGTTACACCGGTGCCTTTGCGGCGCATCAAGCCGTGGTCGACCGAGTGATGGACAGCAACGACCAAGAGCGAGAGCGCGGCATCACGATCTTGGCTAAGGCCGCTCAGATCAATTACCAGGGAACTTGCATCAATCTCGTGGATACACCTGGCCACGCGGATTTTGGTGGCGAAGTTGAGCGAGCCTTGGCACTTGTAGATGGCGTCATCCTTTTGGTCGATGCAGCAGAGGGTCCGCTTCCACAAACCCGGTACGTCCTCGGCAAGGCGCTTCGCCGTAATTTGCCGGTGATCCTTGTGATCAACAAAGTTGACCGGCAAGATGCGCGACCCGAAGAAGTGCTCGCCGAGGTGGAGCAATTGTTCCTCGATCTCGCGCAGCACGACGACCATCTCTCATTTCCCGTGATCTCAGCTATCGCGAGAGATGGGCAAGCAGTTGCCGGTGTCGGGATGCCAGGACCAAGTGACGACCTTCAGCCGATGCTCGACGCCGTTCTTGCACACGTAGAAGCACCAGCGAAGGCCGATGACGCCCCGCTCAAGGCGCTGGTGACCAATTTGGACGCATCGGACTACCTTGGCCGCCTCGGTATTGGCCGGATAGCGGCAGGTAGCTTGCGCAAGGGCGAAACCGTTGCAGTGGTCCAGCAGGTAAATCAGGACGGACAACCACAAATCATCAAGCGAAAACTGACGGGATTGTTCAAGTTCTCAGGAATTGGTCGGGTCGAAGTTGAAGAAGTCGGAAGTGGCGATTTGTTTATTGCAGCTGGAATCGAGGAAATCCAAGTGGGAGACACCATCTCCTCGCTTGAGGACACGACTCCATTGCCTCGGTTGGAGGTGGACGAACCGGTCTTGCGGATGACGTTCGGCGTGAACACCTCCCCCATGGCGGGAAAAGAAGGAAAGTTCCTTACGAGTCGACATCTTCGCGAACGTTTGCGCCGTGAGGTGTTGGGCAACGTGAGCATCAAGGTTGATGAGTCGGCCAACTCTGAATCTGTCATGGTGTCCGGACGAGGCGAGTTGCAGTTGGCGGTGTTGATCGAGAACATGCGACGCGAAGGCTTCGAGCTCCAAGTGAGTCGGCCAGAAGTGGTTACTCGCGAAGTTGACGGCAAGTTACACGAACCTCTGGAAACCGGGACCTGCGATGTGCCGGATGAATATGTAGGGGCGATCACGCAGGAGCTTGCTCCTCGCAAAGGACGAATCCTCGACATCGGACCGGGCGACCCAGGCCGAACCATCGTCTCCTTCGAAGCTCCATCTCGCGGATTGCTCGGTTTTCGCTCGGCTTTGCTGACGCTCACTCGAGGCACTTCGTTGTTGCACCAGTCTCTTGCCGGATGGACTCCCTGGTGTGGTGAACTCCCGCATCGCAAGGGAGGCGCAATGGTGGGTGATCGAATTGGTACGGCCACCGCCTACGCATTGGACAACCTCCAACTACGTGGAACCCTGTTCGTCTCACCTGGTGATGAGATCTACGAAGGAATGGTCGTGGGGGAGAACGCGCGAGAGGACGAGATGGTGGTCAATGCCGTTCGCGCCAAAGAGAAGACGAACATTCGCACCCACAGCCACGACGAGGGAATCAAGCTTGCTAGCCCACGGATTCACACACTCGAAACGGCGATCGAATGGATCGCCGATGACGAGTTGGTGGAAGTTACACCGACAAAAGTCAGAATTCGCAAACGTTTCCTCGGACTTGAGGATCGACGCCGTCAGGCCAAGAAGAACCCTTAAGAACGCTTCTTCATCTTTGGGTGCGGCACCGGCACCGAGCGTTTCTCTTCAAGTAGTTGGACAATCCTGGCGTAGATGTGGGCACCCACCAACTCGACAAGCTCGTCCTTTAGGTATTGATATACGGGACGCTTGCCAATAAAGGCCTTTGCGTCATCGGTGCACCACCAGTGGAAGTCTTGTCCACCTTCACCCCAGTCGCGCCGTTTCCATTCCCGTACGAAAGAAACGACATGACCGTCATCTTCGGTGTATTCCTCTAGCCGTAGCGGCACTTGCCAGCACACGTCCGGCTTCCAGTCCATGGGGCGTTCACCGGCCTCCGTTGCAGCGATATGAAAGGCGCAGCCCATGCCTCCCTCAAAACCAGGTTCATTATGGAAGATGCAAGCGCCGTTGACGCGAGCCGTCACATCTGCACCATCTCGTTCCTTGCGCAACCACTTGCCGTTCTTGCCCTTTTCATGGTGCTGCCAATGTCGGGGCTCCAAACGTTTAACGCTGCGTTTCACCGACGCCAAATCCTTGTAATCGATGAAGTGCGCCCCGTAACTGCAGCATCCTTGCTGCAATTTGGTGGCATCGTCGTCAAGTACCCCTTTGCAGCCACGTCCATAGATGCACTCGTAGTTTGAACGTAGAAAGGTCGCGTCTACAAGCCACGTCTGGTCCTTGTCGGGATCGCTGAAGCTGAGCCATTCATGAAGATCGGAGACTTTTGGCATGGCGAATCAGACTAGTTGCAAGACGGACTCAAAAGGGTCTTCACGATGGAATACTAAGGAGGTGTCCGACCTCACCGATCTCATCGAACGCCTCCGCCGGATATCTGACGAACTAGCCGACCATGCACTCGATGAATTGAAAGAGGCTCATCGAGCAGGTGCTACCAAACGACCTGAATCGGAGAAGTCGCTCAGTCAGGCTCGTAGAGCCATCGAAAAGGCGATAGCGACGCTCAGCCGAACTGATTTAGGTGATTGATCAGCATTCTCAGGTGCCCGTAATGACGACGAGCAAATTTGAATGCAATGCGGTGTGCATCGAGCTCATCGGAGTCCCGAACTTCCTCCGCCCGAGCTTCGACGCGCAAAAAACCGCCGTCGTCACACAACATGGCAAACTGCTCGCCGAGCGACGAAAGAAGTTCATCGTTCACCGGTTTGTTCACTCGTAGAACCAAGGTTTCGCCGAAAAATCGCATCGATCGGTAGTTGGAGTAAAAGTTTTCGACAATTCGCCATGCATCAATGGGGCTGTGACAAACATCAAAAAAGGCGAGATCTTCGCGCGAAATCAAGCCTCGTGGAAGCAATTGGTCCTGAATCAACTGGGAAATAGATTCCCAGAATGGATCGTCCTCGAGATCCATCAAGAGCAGGGGAACGGGGAGACCTTTGCCAGTCTGGATGAGAGTCAACAACTCGAACATCTCGTCAAGCGTTCCGAATCCTCCAGGCATACAAATGAAGGCGTGTGACTCCTTCACCAACATCAATTTACGAGTGAAGAAGTAACGCATCGAGACGAACTTGGTGTCGCCCTGAATGACTTCGTTTGCAGACGTTTCGAACGGCAATCGAATCGAAACACCGATCGAATTCTCACGGCCGGCTCCCACCATGCCGGCTTCCATGATCCCCGGCCCAGCACCTGTCACCACCATCCATCCGCGTTCGGCGAACTCTCGTGAAATCTGTGCTGTTCGATCGAAGAGGGGATCGCCCTTGCTCGTTCGCGCCGATCCGAAGATGGTGACTTTTTTGCGTTCCCGAAACGGGGCCACCATCTTGAACGCCTGCTGCATTTCGCGCAGGGCAGAAGCCGCAATCTTTGCATCCAGTGTTGATACATCGCTCTTGGAGATATCTAAAGCAGATTTGATCAACTGATTGACATAACCCGGTTCTGTGTTTCCACCAAATTCGAGAACGAGTTTTTCGATCGCCTCATTGAGTTTACGAGGGTTTGTGATGTCGCTCATTGAACTTTGGTGCGAAGTGCTTCGAGCAGATGGTCAAAGCTCTGCGCAAAAGACGCGATGCCGTCGCGTTCCAGGTTTTCTGCAACTTCATCGAGTTGTATGCCTAGAGTCCTCAGCTGGTCCAGGAATTCAAGGCTCGTAGGTACGTCGCGGTCTATCGTTCGCTCTACAGCCCCGTGATCCTCGAAGGCCAACAATGTCTGCTCAGGAAGCGTGTTTACGCTGTTGGGACCGATCAGTTGATCGACATACAAAAGGTCGGGGTAGTGGGGGTTCTTCGTCGACGTACTAGCCCACAACGGTCGCTGCCTTGTCGCGCCAATTCTTTCCAATTCCGTCCAGACTGACGACGAATCGAAGAACTCCTTCTGCAGGGCGTAAGCAGCTCGCGCCTGATGAACCGCTGCCTGGCCGCACAACTTGTCGTAACCCGCCTTGGCCAGCTGAGGATCGATCGCACTGTCCACTCGCGAGACGAAAAAGCTCGCGACACTGCGAAGTGTTTTCACCTTGTCGGGATGTGCTCGATGGCAACTCTGCACCCCGGCAACGAACGCCTCGAGAACCTGTCGATAACGAGGTAGACCAAAGATCAAGGTGACATTCACTGATATGCCATTGGCCAGAATCTCTGAAATTGCTGGGAGGCAACTCACTGTTGCGGGCACCTTGATCATCAGGTTCGGGCATCCGACTCGGCTCGCAAGCTCACGTGCCATCTTCACCGTCGCCGAAGCATCGGCAGCCAAGTGAGGATCTACTTCCAGACTGACGAATCCATCGTCGCCATTCGACTGCTCGAAGACATCTTTCAAGGCTGAACAGGCATCGATGACGTCACTCACGACCAATTCCCAATAGATCTGCTCGATTGACAAGCCTTGTCTTTTCAACTGCGCTATCTGTTCGTCGTATGCGGAACTCGACGTTATTGCCTTGTGGAAGATCGTGGGATTCGACGTAATACCCCTCACGCCGCGGTCCACCAGATTTGCGATGTGTCCGTTGAGCAGCTCGTCGCGTCGGAGGTTGTCCAACCAAGGGCTTTGAAACTGCAACCTGTGCAGATCATGGAGGGGACTCACGTTGGGCCCGTCAACCTCTTCGCTACCGCGACGATTCGATCCACGTTGATTCCGAGTGAATCCATCACCACCGAACCCGGCGCGCTGGCTCCAAAGCGGTCGATCCCAATTGCCACATCGGCATATCGCTCCCAGCCAAAGGTGGAACCCGCTTCAACGGAGACCACGGGCAAACTACCCTGCGTGTCTTCCTGGTAGGAGACAGGCGACTGGGAGAACATGTCCCAGGACGGCATCGAAACGACGCGGCTGCCGACGCCCTCGGATTCAAGAACCTCGGCTGCTCGCAGGGCGAGAGACAACTCGCTGCCCGTTCCGATCAAGGTGATCCGTGGGGTAGAGGATTCTCGAACGACCTTCGCACCCACTCGGACAGCAGTTCCATCAGTGACATTCGGCACCGTCTGTCGAGACAAGATGAGTGCGGTGGGCCCATCGTGTGAGAGGGCAGCAATCCACGCCTCGGCCGTCTCTCTCGAGTCGGCAGGCCGAATCACTCGGAGGCCGGGAATCGAACGCAGCGAAGCGAGTTGTTCGATGGGTTGGTGTGTCGGCCCGTCTTCTCCGACGCCTACGGAGTCGTGACTGAAAACAAAGATGACCTTTGCTCGGGATAGGGCAGCAAGTCGAATGGCCGGTTTCATGTAGTCAGCGAAAACGAAGAACGTTCCGCCCATCGGCACGAGAACTCCATGCAGAGCAATCCCCACCATGATCGCGCCCATTGCATGTTCGCGAATGCCGTAATACATCTGGCGACCGTGAGGACGCTCAGGGGTGTATGCCTCGAACCCGGGGATCTTCACTCCGGTGTTTCCCGTCAAATCTGCTGATCCGGCGATTAGCCCGGGCGCAAGGGGAAGTGAGGCGGCCACGGCGAGGGTAATGCTTTGTCGCGTCGCCAAGTCCTTCTCGTGGTGGAGAGACTCCAAAGCTTGACGCAGTCGTCCAACATCGGGACGCGCGATCATGATCTGGAACTCCTCGCCTTGCGGTTCGCTATACCCGCGTCGAAGTTCAGTTCCGCGTAATGCCGCATGACTACGCAAATTCTTGACCACCTCGTCCGGCGCCCAAAACGGTGTATCGGGAATACCCAAGACCTCTTTCGTGCGCCTGGTGGCGTCAGCGTCAAAAGGATTGCCGTGAGCCTCGTGTCGATCGGTGAAATCGGGAGAGGGGTTTCCGATATGGGTCTTGAGACGCACGAGAGTGGGGCTGCCGCGATGCTCTCGGGCACGAAGCAAAACCGATTCGAGAGCGTCCAAATCTTCGCCGACATCGCCAGCATCGAGGACATTCCAGCCGTACGCGGTAAACCGACCGATCACATCGTCGGAACAAGCAAGACCAGTCGAGCCATCGATGGTGATGCCGTTGTCGTCGAAAATGCAGACCAAATGATCGAGTTTCAGGTGACCAGCAAGTGATGCTGCCTCGTGACTAATCCCCTCCATGAAGCAACCATCACCGGCGAGAACCCATGTGTGGTGATCGAAATATTGCGAACCGAATCGTCCCCTGAGGTGGGATTCGGCGACAGCCATTCCCACCGCGTTGGCAAAACCCTGGCCCAACGGTCCAGTGGTGACTTCAACGCCCGTGGTGTGAACATTTTCAGGATGCCCTGGGGTAGCCGATCCCCACTGTCGGAATGCCCGCAGGTCATCGATTTCGAGGCCATATCCATTGATGAAGAGGAGCGCATATTGCAGAATCGATGCATGCCCATTCGAAAGGATGAAGCGGTCACGATTGACCCAGTCCGGCTGCGTTGGATCGTGCCGCAGAATTCTTGAGTAGAGAACGTGCCCAAGAGGAGCTAGGGCAAGAGCGGTTCCTTGATGTCCGCTCTTAGCCGCCAGAGGCGCATCCATCGCCAAGCCACGCACAATTTTGATGGCATCGGCGTCGAGCGACGGAGACAAACCAGCCATCTCTGCGACTGTAGTGCTCAGGCGGTGACGGGTGGAAGGAGCGTGAATGGCACTGGAATCCATGCGTCACGGTTCACCCTGCAATGGGCGACGATTTGACGGTATTCACTGAACTCGAGCTCGCCGCGAACCAGCCGATATGTCAATTTTCCCGGCTCAACAGTGAACGGGGAGACATTTCGTGCCAACTCAGTCGACTCCTCGTCGAAGCCTTCCCTAAACACCACTTCGAAGACACCTGACCCTGATTCGTCGGGACGGCAATGAATCAAGGCAAAGAGATGCGGTTCCACCTTGACCGGTACTGCCGCTGGCGCGGCCAATGAAAAGTGAATTCCCGTGATGTCGATCCTTGTAGCACCACCCTCGGCGCTGCGGGGAGCGAACGTGTCGATGAAGAATGCGCTGAGAACCTGCACGGCCGAAGGTTACATCTACAATTTGAGGTCGTGCCTGTTACTTTGTCGGAGTCCGAGTCAAAGGACTTGTTGCGCGAACACGGCTTTCCGCTCTGCAGGGAACGGATCGCCACGTCCTTGGAAGAAGTCGTCGCTGCTGCACGAGAAATCGGATTTCCAGTCGTACTCAAAGCAAACGCTCGGGAGATCAATCACAAGTCCGAATTAGGACTTGTCGAATTGGGTATCTCGACCGAGGACGATCTTCGAGTGGCGCATGCCAACCTGATCAAGCGGTTGGCCGGTCAATCCGCCAATTTCCTCGTCGCCGAGATGGTCAAAGGCAACCGGGAGATGATCGTTGGGCTGGTTCGCGATCCTGATTTTGGCCCGTTTGCCGTGGTCGGTCTCGGTGGAGTAGCCGCAGAGGCGCTCAAGGACATTCGAATGATTCCGCTACCTGCCTCTCCACGGGAAGTAGGTCAGTCTTTTGAGGCTTTGCGCTCACACGAGCTGTTTCTCGCTCATCGAGGCCAGGAAGCACTCATCCTGGAGAATCTCGAACGAGCAGTGAATGCGCTCGCCGAAATTGCAAGGAGCCGTCCAGACATCGAATCAATAGATGTCAACCCGATGATCGTGCTTCCCGACGGGCGATTGACTGCTGTCGATGCCCTCGTCGTATTGGGCGATTTCGTCCAAGATCATGAATTGAGTCCTATTAGCGAGAGATCTGATCGCACGAAACTCCTGACATCGATGTTCGACCCACGAGGCGTGGTCGTGCTCGGCGCATCATCACATCCGGGGAAGTTTGGCTTCGTTTCTCTCCACAACATCTTTGTTAACGGTTTCAAGGGACCCGTGTTCGGACTCAACCAGTCGGGAGAGCAAGTTCTTGATGCAACGATCGTGACGTCGCTAGACGAAATCCCGCAATCGCAGGTTGATCTCGCCTTTTTCTGCACGCCATCTCAAGTCAACGAAGAGTTGTTGAGGCAGTGTTCTTCGCGCGGTATCAAGGCGGCCTTCGTTGCTTCAGCTGGGTATCGAGAATTGGGGGACGAGGGCGCCGCCGACGAGCGTCGTTTGGCGCAACTGGCGACTGATTTGGGAATGGTTTTGGGAGGTCCGAACGGTCAAGGGATCGTGAGCACACCTGCCAATCTGTGCGCGCAAATAGTGGCGCCGTACCCCGGGGCGGGTTCGTTGTCGATCGCTTCCCAGAGCGGAAACTTCGTCTCCTCATTCCTGAACCTGGCCAAATGGGCGCATGTGGGTATCGCGCGTGCGGTCTCAGCTGGTAACTCCGCCCAATGCGACATTTCTGACTACATCAAATTTTTTGCGGAGGATCCGCATACTTCGGTGTCTCTCGCGTATGTGGAGAGCGTCGCTGATGGCAGCCGTTTCATGGAAACTGTGCGGAGACATACCGAATCGAAGCCGCTGGTGTTGATCAAAGGAGGTCGTACCGCTGCGGGTCAGCAAGCAGCCTCCAGTCACACCGGTGCCATGGCAACAAATTTTGCAGCGTTCGAGTCTCGAGCTACTCAGTGTGGAGCGATCGTGGTCGACGAACCCGAATCGGCGTTTGATACAGCAGCTGCGTTCGCTTCATTGCCCTTACCCGCGGGGCCGAGGTTGGGCATCCTCACGACCGTCGGAGGGTGGGGAGTGGTGACGAGCGATGTCGTTCATAGCTTGCGTCATCTCCAGTTGGCGTCTTTGAGCGACGAACTGCTCCAGAAACTCGATCAGTTCATGCCCGCGCGGTGGAGTCGTTCGAATCCACTCGACTGCGCAGGGGGTGAGACTCGAGACACGGTGACCACTGCCATCGAGACATTGTGTTCTAGTGGAGAGGTCGACGTCGTTCTCCTTCTTGGTCTTGGAATTCAGGGGAACCAGGCGCGAATGATGGCCGATGGACGCTTCTGTCAAGATCCCGATCTCCAGCGCATCGTCGCCTATCACGAGCGTCAAGAAATGCGTTATGTGGACGCTGCACGTCAGGCGGCCACCACTTTTGGTATCCCTGTTGCCTTGGCCACCGAGCTGGCCGTTGCCGATGATCAAAACGCCGCAATCCGTCACGCCCGTGAATGCTCGGTGTATATCTTCCCGACAGGTCCACGAGCCGTCCGCGCTCTCGATCGAATGGCGCATTACCGTTTGTCTCGAAGTGAGGTGAGTTGAAAACCACTCGTCAGAGACCCGACCAGGGTGACACTGCGCGCCAGCGAGTGAAAGCAGGTTCGCCGAGAGCCGTTGCCTCTGTACTCGGGTCGGTAGCCCTGGTGGGCAGCGCAATTCTCGGAGCAGCGTGGCTTTCCGTTCGTAGCGTGGCTCTCAGCGTCGAACCAATTACCGATACCGATTTGGAAATTGCAGGTGACGCTCCCGTCATTTCGGCAAGACGCGTTCCCACCGTACTTTCCGACGAGGTGCGGTTTGATTCCTTCACTAGAAAGCTCGATGCATTGGGGGAAAAACTGCCGTCCTCCTCGTGCATGACGATAGATGTGAACAGTCGCAGAATTGCTTCCAAGGATCCGGCGCTGATGCTGTTGCCCGCCAGCAATATGAAAATTCTGGTAGCCGCTACGGCCTTGGAAGTTCTCGGAGCCGACTATCGATTTACAACGAAGATCTTCGGCGCAACCGACGGTTCCAGCATCACGGGCGATTTGGTGATTGTGGGTGGTGGGGATCCGGGAATTGCGTCTGCCGATTATCTGACCACGCAGCGCTTTCCCTCACGCCATTTCACTCCTGCAGAAGAATTCGTCACTGCACTCAAAGATGTGGGGATTACGACCATTCTCGGGGGAGTGGTTGGTGTCGAAGATCGCTACGACTCGGAGAGATTCGCTCCGGACCTAGGTCTCGGGATCAGGGGCACTGAAGTTGGCCCGCTCGGTGCGCTGATGATCAATGACGGAGCCGTGTCGGGAGATCCTTTGAAACCGGATCAACCTGCCTTGGCCGCGGTTCGTCAGATCTCCAACATGCTGGTCTCATCTGGAATTTCGGTTGCTGGGGGTCCACGTGTGGAGTCGGTCGTTCCTGATGGCGAGCCCCTCGCCACGGTCGAATCCCCGCCTCTCTCCGAGATTTTGCGCGACTTGTTAGCGAACAGCGATAACAACACCGCTGAACTGTTGTTGAAAGAAGTCGGGTTAGCGAAGAAGAACTCGGGATCCAGAGAAGCAGGAATAGCCGTGGTGCAAGAGTTGCTTGGCCAATGGGGATTCGACTCGTCGCAACTGACGATGAAGGACGGCGCAGGACTCGAGCGGGGGAGTCTCATCTCGTGTGACCTGCTGTCCGCTGTGTTGAACAAGGTTGGAGCGTTCGGAGAAGTCGGGCAAGGTCTTGCCATTGCGGGACAGACTGGAACGCTGGCCGATGTATTTGGCGACTCGAACGCCGCGGGCAAGCTCCTTGGCAAGACGGGCACGCTGTCTGGTGCAAAGGCTTTAGCGGGTTTCGTGCCTTATTCCGACTCAGAAGCCGTGAGTTACGTGTTGATCCTTAACGGTCCATCCGTCGCCAATCAGTCGTACTACCGACCTCTTTGGAATGAACTTGGTGAAACGTTGGTGGAGTACACCGGACGTCCAACTCCTCTCGAAATCGCTCCGTTCTTCGAATGATCCTGCCAATGTTCCCGCTGGGAACGGTATTGCTACCGGGTTGTCTGCTTCCTTTGCACGTCTTCGAAGATCGTTACCGCCGACTCTTTGCCGACCTGAACGGTGAGAAGCAGATCTTCGGCATCTGCCTTATCGAGCGCGGCAGCGAGGTCGGCGGTGGAGATGTGCGTTTCAGCGTTGGAACACTGGCAAGAGTGCTGATGCGAAGAGATTTTGATGACGGACGTCTTGCTGTCGTCGTCGGTGGAACAAACCGGATACGCGTCGATCGGTGGATGCCGGAGGTCGACTTTCCGCAGGCTGAAGTGACAGAGTTTCGGGAAATAGAAGACGAACTAGATGAGTCGGTCGATCTAGTACGACCACTCGTCACTCGGGTCAATTCGATTGCCACTGAACTTGGCTATGAGAGTCGATCTATCGACCCACTCGAACAAGGAGGGCCGACTGTTCGCCTTTATCACCTGATCGATGCCACTCCGCTGGATGTACTTGATCGTCAGCGTCTACTTGAGGCTGAGCAACTCTCTGATCGTTTGAAGCTGTTTCGTGCACTTCTCCAAGACCTGGAGTCGACTTTGTTGATGAAAATGAACCAAATAGATGGTTGAATGATCTGATGTTTGAGCGAATTCCCACGCAGTGGTTTTTCGAATCTGTGGAGATGCTCTTTGGTTACGTTCGCCAAGAGCTCGTCGATCCGTTGCGCAATGCAATCCGTTGGATCGGGTTCGGATTGCTTGGGGGGCTCCTCATGCTGCTTGGTTACGTGTTCGTTGCTATCGGAGCCCTGCGCTTGTTGCAGTCTGAATTATTGCCCTTCGATGGGGCATGGTCGTGGGTGCCCTACCTGGGCGTTTCCCTCGGAGGCGTGGTTGGCGTTGCCCTTACCTTCTCTCGAATCTCTCGTCGCTCCCTGAAATAGTCCCAAGGCCGCTTCTGATCATGTCATCACCTATCACGCGAGAAGATCTGGAGCGTCGCCTCGGTGGGGATCTTTCCTTCGACTTGCCGTTGGTGGGCAAGTTCACCATGCGTCAGGGCCTCGGTTTGCTTGCGGTTGCCGCGGTGGTAATCGCACGCTTGATCGTCGGACGGCGTAAACGAGTCAAATGAATCTCTTTCGTATAGGCGACCACGCTGTTCTGGTCGACTCAAAGGATCGTCGGTACCTCGAAGTGCTCGCAGATTCGGGCGAGTTTCACACTCACCATGGTGTCGTTCATCACTCGACCATCGTTGGTCAGGCAGAAGGGCACGTTGTAACTTCCAGTAAAGGTGGGAATTACACCGTCATTCGACCGACACTCGAGGACTTCGTCCTGCGAATGCCGCGTGGCGCACAAGTGATCTACCCAAAAGACATTGCCCACATCACGATGCTGCTCGATATTCGTACCGGTGACCGCGTATTCGAGACCGGCGTGGGTTCTGGTGCGTTGTCGATGGGACTTCTCCGCGCTGGGGCGACGGTGGTCGGGTACGAGATCCGCGAAGATTTTGCTTCGCGCGCACGCAAGAACATCACGAGTTTTCTGGGAGCTGAATCCGCATCCCACTACGAGATTCACATTGCCGATTCCTACGCCACAGCCCCGCAGGGAACATTCGACAAGATCGCCTTAGATATTCCCGAGCCTTGGCGAGTGATCGAACATGCGTCGGGCATCCTCCGCCGGGGAGGCCTCTTGCTGGCTTACACACCCAGTGTCACTCAGGTGCAACGAGTGCACGATTCACTGACCAACCATTGGATGGATGTACGCACGGAGGAAGTGTTGGTTCGGACATGGCACATCGAAGGTCAAGCCGTGCGTCCGGATCACCGAATGGTCGCCCACACGGCATTTCTGACTATCGCGAGATTCACGGGCAACTAGCCCGCAATCAGTACTTCATGCCGACTTATGGCTCGATGAAGATGCACTCGCCAGGGCATTCCTCGGCGGACTCAATGACCCCATCGAGTTGTCCATCGGGGATGTTGGCCATGCCCTCGGCACCCTGCGGGTTGCCCTTGGCGGTCGCAAAAACCTTGTCGCCCTCGCGAACATAGGCGAGTCCGTCGTCGAGAAGGGTGAAGACGTCGGGAGCGATCTCTTCGCAGAGGCCGTCGCCCGTGCACAGGTCTTGATCGATCCAAACTTTCATCTGATCCTCCTTGACGAACACCGCAGTGACAATCACCAACGGACATCAAGAGAATACACGCCCGCCTAGCCGTAGGGGGATGTCGAGCGATCTTGCGCCATTGTGACTACTCGGACTCATGGATAGTTTCGTGCCATGGAAGACCGCATGACCGGGGCAGGGGGTAACGAGTCGACCGAGGACAAACGGCTTCTGGCGGATGCTCGTTCACAGATTTCCGACTTGCGGATGAAGAACGAGCGTCTCGAGCTCACCCTTCGGGAGGCAAAGACGCACCTCGAAGCGCTCCGAGAGGAGGTGGGCAGGTTGAGCCGACCACCGTTGACGTATGGCGTCGTTCTCGGCATCGCAGATGACGGGACCGTCGATGTCGCGGCAAATGGTCGCAAGATGAAGGTTGAAGTTGGCGAGTCGTGTGAGCGCGATGAATTGGAAATCGGCGACCAGGTAGTGCTCAATGAATCCTTGGCGATCATCGGGCGCAGAGACCACGAGTCAACCGGAGAACTCGCCACGCTGGAACGAGTTCTCGAGGATGGGGTGAGAGCGGTAGTGCGAATGCAAGGCGACGAGGAAAGGGTGTGTGATCTCGCAGGATCGCTCCGTGGTGTGATGCTGCGAGCAGGTGATCTTCTGCGATTGGATCCGCGCTCCGGGCTGCTCTTGGAACGTCTCGCTCGACCGGAAGTCGAGCATCTCGTATTGGAGGAAGTTCCTGAAGTTTCGTATCGCGACATTGGCGGACTCGACGAACAAATCGAGCAAATTGCCGACGCAGTCGAACTGCCGTTCCTGCATAAAGATCTCTTTGCCGAATTCCGACTCGCGGCGCCAAAAGGAATCCTGCTTTACGGACCTCCCGGATGTGGCAAGACACTCATTGCCAAGGCTGTTGCCAACAGTCTCGCCAAGAAGGTTGCCGCGCAAATCGGGGACGTCAAGGGCAAGAGCTACTTCATCAACGTCAAGGGACCAGAACTCTTGAACAAGTATGTTGGCGAGACCGAACGACAGATTCGTCTCGTTTTTCAACGCGCCCGCGAGAAAAGTGAAGAAGGTTGGCCGGTAATCGTCTTTTTCGATGAGATGGATTCGATGTTCCGCACTCGAGGTTCGGGGATCTCCTCCGACATGGAGTCCACGATTGTTCCCCAATTGTTGGCAGAGATCGACGGGGTAGAGCGGCTCCAAAATGTGATCGTCATCGGTGCGACGAACCGCGAGGATCTGATCGACCCCGCAATTCTTCGGCCGGGTCGCCTCGACGTGAAGATCCGGATAGATCGCCCTGATGCTTCTGCGGCAAGACAGATTTTCTCGCGATATCTGGACATCGACTTGCCGTTTGACGAGCAACTAGTCAGAGCGGCAGGGGACATGGCATCGGCAAGGGATCAACTCGTCGACACCGCGGTAGCAACGATGTACGACGTGACTCCGAACAACGAATTCCTCGAGGTGACGTACCAAAACGGGGAGAAGGAAACCCTGTACTTTCGCGATTTTGCCTCCGGCGCAATGATCGAGAACATCGTTCGTCGAGCAAAGAAGTCCGGCGTGAAAAAGCGTCTTGCCGGACTTGGTGCGGGAATCGGAATCGACGACATAGTCAACGCTGTTCGTCAGGAGTTCCTCGAACACGAGGACCTCCCCAACACCACAAATCCCGATGACTGGGCCAAGATCTCTGGACGAAAAGGCGAGCGAATCGTCTTCATTCGTACGCTTCGATCGAGAGAGCGGGGTGGCGCGAAGGCACTAGATCGACCAGTCACCGGTCAGTACTTGTAGATGCTTGTCCCCAAGTTCTGCGGGATCGAGACTGAATACGGAATCATCTCGCGTGGAGTAGAGATGTCACCCGTCACGGCATCGTCGTTGCTCATTACTGCGTACTGTGGCGATGCGAGCAGAATCGACTGGGATTTCGCCATGGAGCGTCCATACGCGGATCTTCGAGGATTCCTCGTCGATGACCGCCTCGATCCCGAGATCGACCACCAAATGGTCAACGTGGTGCTCACTAATGGAGCGCGTTACTACGTGGATCATGCCCATCCCGAGTATTCATCTCCGGAGTGCAGGACGGCGTTCGATGCAGTGTTGTACGACTTGGCAGGGGACGAAGTTTTGCGCAGGAGCATGGATGCTGCCCGCAATATTCTCAGGAAGCAGAGTGCAGAGATCGTCGTCTACAAGAACAATTCTGACGGCAAGGGAAATTCATACGGTTGTCACGAGAACTACCTGGTAAGCCGATCTACCCCATTTTCTGAAATCGTTCGATTCATGACCACGCACTTCGTGACTCGCCAAATATTTACTGGCAGCGGCAAGATCGGGGTAGAAAATTCAAATTCAAGCGACGTGTCGACTTATCAAATCTCGCAACGGGCCGACTTCTTCGAAGAGGAAGTCGGGCTG
Organism: Ilumatobacteraceae bacterium; assembly: GCA_017856375.1. GTDB lineage: Bacteria > Actinomycetota > Acidimicrobiia > Acidimicrobiales > Ilumatobacteraceae > UBA3006. The sequence continues at coordinate 42,720 of JAFMFC010000002.1, forward strand.
GAAACGACACTCCGTCGCCCGATCATCAACACGCGAGACGAACCTCATGCAGATTCTCTCAAGTATCGAAGGCTTCATGTGATTGTTGGCGATGCAAACATGAGTCAAGTCGCGACACTCGTAAAAATCGGAAGCACCCAATTGCTACTCGCAATGATCGAGTCAGGCGCCATACCCGAACGCCTTGTAGTTCAAGAGCCACTCAGTGCCATGCGCTCAGTGAGCTTCGACCTTTCCTTGAATAAGCCAATCCGACTCGAAGACGGCACAACCGAAACTGCATTGACAATTCAGCTCGCCCTAGTCGATGCTGCTCGACGGTGGTGCGCAAGTCTTGACGCCAAAGTTGTCAAAGAATATCGATGGGATGAAGTGATCGCCGAGTGGGCCTCGTTACTTGATGGCCTGTCTCGAGACACGGCGGAAGTAGCGGATCGCATCGATTGGGTGGCCAAGAAGCGTCTCATCGATGCTTACAGAGACCGTCACGACGTTTCTGAGCAAGATGTGCGACTCAAGGCAATTGACCTCCAGTATCACGACCTTCGGATGGATCGCTGCCTCGCCATGCGCGCTGGCCTCAAAGAGATAGTACTCACTGATCAAGTCGATCTTGCGGTCAACAACGCCCCACGCGATACCCGTGCCTTCTTTCGGGGCGAGATGTTGAAGCGTTGGCCGGATCATGTCGTTACGGCGAATTGGGACAGTTTGGTGCTCGACCTTGGCGAGGGGCCATTGGTTCGGGTGCCGATGGACGAGCCAGGTCGCGGGACAAATGCCCTCATCGGGGGAATTCTTGATGAAGCAGCGACGCCGGCCGATGTTTTGCGTCTCATCAAGGAGCGGGTCGAGCAAGAAGACCGGTCGACTCGCGGATAGGGTTCGGTTATGTCCGAGCGAGCGCGAAAGTTCTCTGACCGGGGCACCTCCAAGGAGTCGGCTGCGGTAGTCGAGGCTGGTGAATCAGCTTCTGCGCAGGTCCAACGAAGTGACCACGACATTGAGTCGATACTCGATGAAATCGACGATGTTCTAGAAGCGAATGCCGAGGACTTCGTGCGCAACTATGTGCAAAAGGGCGGGGAGTAGTCCTAACCTTTCGCCATGTTCACGTTCCGCATGAAGGACGATCCCGGGGCAAACTTCGGTGAGTTGCTCAAGCGGGCCGGGCTTTCACCCTTTGACGGTGTTCGCGACGCCACCACGCTCACCGTCCCACATGCCACGACCTGCGTAGCGGTGCGCTGCAACGGTGGCGTGGTGATGGGCGGGGATCGTCGGGCCACTTCAGGAAATCTCATCAGCCATAGGGAGATGGAAAAGGTCGTCCAGGCGGACCACTTCTCGGGTGTGGCCATTGCAGGTGCCGCCGGGCAGGCCATGGAAATGGTCAAGCTTTTCCAACTCCAGATCGAACATTACGAGAAGGTCGAAGGGATGAATCTCTCGCTCGATGGGAAAGCCAACCAATTGTCCATGTTCGTGCGCAACAATCTTCCCGCGGCGATGCAAGGTTTGATGGTCGTGCCGATTTTCGCTGGTTACGACGAATCCGCCGGAGTTGGTCGTCTGTGGGACTACGACGCAACGGGCGGCCGATATGAAGAACGCGATTTCGTTGCGACTGGCAGTGGGTCTCTCCATGCAGGCGCTGTGCTGAGAGTGCAATGGCGTCGCGATCTCGCCTCTATTGATGCTGTGAAGTTGGTTGCTCGCGCCCTTTGGGAGGCTGCCGACGCTGACTCTGCGACCGGCGGTCCTGATGTAAATCGGGGTATCTATCCAACGGTCGCCACCATCACGCGCGATGGGTTTAAGCCTGTTCCCAACGCTGAGTTGGCGCCGATCTATGAAGAAATCCGAGACGAGGCTCGATCGCGATGAGCATGCCGTTCTACGTTGCCCCTGAGCAAATGATGAAGGATCGCGCTGACTTTGCGCGAAAAGGAATTTCTCGAGGCAGGGCACTCGTAGCGCTGCAGTATCTCGACGGGGTAGCGATCGTCGCGGAGAACCCCTCCAACACGCTACGCAAAGTAAGTGAGATTTATGACCGGATCGCATTTGCTGGAGTTGGCAAGTACAACGAGTTCGACCAACTTCGCGTGGCAGGTGTGCGCGCGGCTGACCTCAAGGGTTACCAATTCTCACGTGACGATGTCGATGCGCGCAGTCTTGCCAACCAGTACGCCCAAATCATCGGACAAATCTTCACCCATGAGGTCAAACCCCTGGAGGTCGAGATCCTCGTTGCCGAAGTTGGACGAATCGATTCGGGTGACCAGCTCTTTCACATCCTTTACGACGGCACCGTGATCGACGAACATCGCTTCTCGGTTCTGGGAGGAGATGCTGATGCGATCCAAGGACGTCTTGCGTCGCTGTATCAAGACGGAGTAGATCTCCGTGGAGCAGTTCGAATCGGCGTAGAGGCGCTCTCTGGTTCACTTACCGGACTTGCTGTCAACGATCTCGAGGTGGCAACACTCAATCGCAATCACCAGCGGCGCTGTTTCAACAGAGTCAGCGACGACTTGGTCGCCTCGTTCCTGGCTTGATGTGAAACGCCGAATCTTCGGCCTTGAGACTGAATTTGGTGTGACCTGCACGTTGCGTGGTCAACGTCGACTCAGCCCCGATGAAGTTGCGCGCTATTTGTTTCGTCGCGTTGTCTCGTGGGGGAGGTCATCGAATGTCTTTCTGGAGAATGGAGCTCGGCTCTACCTCGATGTCGGTTCACACCCCGAGTACGCGACTGCCGAATGCGACAGCATTCGGGATCTCGTACGTCAGGACAAGGCAGGAGAGCGAATCCTCGAAGAATTGATGATCCAGGCAGAAGAGCGACTCCAGGAGGAAGGTATTCGCGGCCAGATCTATCTGTTCAAGAACAACACAGACTTCGCCGGCAATTCCTACGGATGCCATGAGAACTACCTCACATCACGGAATGCCGATACCTCTCGCTACTCGACAGTGTTGATTCCGTTCCTCGTTACACGCCAGATCTATTCAGGGGCAGGTCACATTTTGCAAACCGCTCGTGGACCGGTGTACGTGCTTTCCCAACGTGCGGAACACGTGTGGGAGTCGATGAGCTCTGCCACCACCAGGAGCCGGCCGATAATCAATACCCGAGACGAGCCGCACGCCGATCCCGAGAAGCATCGACGTTTGCACGTCATCGTCGGGGACTCAAACATGAGTGAGTTCTCGACATTTCTCAAGATCGGTGCGGCATCGTGCGTGTTGATGATGCTCGAGAGCAAGGGCTTCGTCATTCCCAATTTCGAATTCGAAAATCCAATCCGCGCCATTCGGGAGATCAGCCAGGACATCACTGGAACCAGGAAAGTTCGGCTCGCCAGTGGGCGCGAGGTTTCCGCGCTCGACGTGCAACGTGACCTCTACGAGCTCGCCTGTCGTTTTCATGACACCCGAGGCTTTCCGGAAGAAGAAGCCGAGGCATTGGAAATGTGGGGCCAGGTACTCAAAGATTTGGAAGCAGATCCATTGAAGCTCGATGACCGAATCGACTGGATGATCAAGTGGCGATTGTTGGAGAGCTTTCAACGCCGCCACGGTTGTCAATTGGATGACGCCAGGATGCAAATGCTCGATCTGCAATATCACGACATTCGCCGAGATCGTGGGATGTTCTACAAGATCGAGGATCGGGGACTGGCGCGACGAATAGTTTCAGATCCAGCGATCGACGAAGCAATGACAATTCCGCCGCAGACCACTCGAGCGAAACTGCGCGGGGACTTCATCCGGCGCGCAAAAGAGCGGAAACGTGATTTCACAGTCGACTGGGTCCATTTGAAGCTCAATGACCAAGCGCAGCGAACGGTACTGTGCAGGGATCCTTTCAAGAGTGTCGACGAACGTGTGGAGAAGCTAATTGCCTCGCTCTGATGCCAGAAACTTGTTGAAGCAGGTTCGCGAGTGGCTTTCCGTAATCGTTTTAGCTGTTGTGATCGCCGTTTTCGTGCGCGCTTTTGTGCTTCAACAGTTCTACATTTCTGGACCAAGCATGGAGCCCACGATGTTTCAGGACAATCGCGTATTGGTGGACAAGTTGACCTTCCGTTTTCGTGAACCTCGGTTGGGTGATGTAGTGGTATTTGATCGAGTCACCATGAATGGAGACGAGGTTCAACACGATGACCTGATCAAGAGAGTGATTGGCGCACCAGGAGACACCGTGGAGATCAAGAACTGTGAAGTGATTGTCAACGGTGACGCGATCGATGAGTCATATCTCGACCCTGTGGTTCTCGAGCGATCGGATCAAAATGAACGTTGTCGACAACCTGAGATGAGTCAGGTCATGGTGGGTCAAGATGAGTTCTTCGTCATGGGTGATAATCGACCAGAGTCTTTCGACAGTCGATCATTCGGCACAATATCCCGTGACATCATCGTGGGTCGAGCCTTCGTCATCGTGTGGCCCGTCGACATGCTCAAATTTCTCTGACTAGGTTGCTACCTTCACCAACAAAGAGACATCATCGGCATACAAGCCGTCGATTCCTATTCTCAACATCTCCCTGATTTCGGTCTCATGTGTAAGGCCCCACGCAAAACATGCGATTTCGAAACGGTGAAAAAGAGCAACGAGACCTCCGCTCCAATCTCTCCAGTGCATGTTGCAGACCCGAATGTTGAGTTCGCGCAGCCCTCGCGCGTGTTTTTCAGGAAACTCTTGAATTACCCGAAGTCTTGTTGAGTGGACGAAGCTAAATCGTGAATCCTCTTCGACCCAACTGCGCAAAACCTCTAAATCCGGATGACACACCCACACGGATTTCGGCTCTCGTTCAATGTGTCGAACCAGCATCGCCAAATTTTGAAAAGCATCTCGATCCTTAACATCGACACTGATGTCGATGAGTACGGGAGTCTGGTTCAGGAGACTCTCGAAGGTCGGTAACTGGGACGGCAATTCGGAGCTGTGAAATCTTCTGATCGGACGTTTGCGTACACCTGAACGAATCACACCGTCATGATCGATGATCACCAACCCATCGAGTGAAAGCCAAACATCGGTTTCCAAACCCGTTGCTCCGAGGCGCACGGCCTCCGAAAACGCTGGGAGCGAGTTTTCTGGATAGACCAAATTTGCTCCACGGTGGGCAAAAAGAATGGGTCTAGAGAACAGCCTTGGCAACGACTGTTGCATTGCGCGAGCGTATCTCTCATCGGAGACTGGTCGTAGAATGACCACGTGTTCAACTTCTCTGGCAGTGAGGTCATCTTCCTGCTGATCCTTGGCTTGGTGATTCTCGGACCAGAGAAACTTCCAGGTGTCTTGCGAAAGGCAGGTCGTCTTTACGGCGAGTTCAAGAGGGTGACGAGTGACGCTCAATCCGAACTGCGTCAGGCCCTCGACCAGCCGATTCGCGAGATTCAGTCCACCGCCAAGAGCTATCAAGGGTTCTTCGTCGATGCGGCCAAGGAAGTCACCAAGGAACCGAACGCGGTTCCTTCGATCGAGCCCAACTTCGTCGAGTATCAGCCACCTCCCGGACTCGAGGAGCCAATAGAGGACACGGCGCCACGCCCAACCGACGAGAACGGCTCGCCCGCCCAATCATGAAGATCGGCAAGAGGTCAGCTGCACCAGACGCAGCAATGTCGGTGTTCGAACATCTTTCGGAGTTGCGGATGCGTATCGTCCGCTCACTGCTGGCAGTAGGCGTCGGCGCCGCACTCATCTTGATCTTCTACGACTTCGTCCTCGGAGTCTTGATCGCACCGTACGAAAAGACCTGTTCGTTGCACCCCGAGTTCAATTGTGATGGTTCGCTGTACGCACTCGGACCTGTTGAGGGCCTCAGTGCGCGCATGCGCATCTCGGGATACGGGGGGCTGATCCTCGCGCTTCCTGTGGTGTTGTGGCAGATCTGGCGGTTCATTGTTCCTGCCTTGAGCAAGAAGGAAAAGAAATATTCCATCCCGTTCATCCTGAGTTCGGTGGTGTTGTTTCTGCTCGGCGGCTACATGGCGTACTGGACACTCGACAAGGCGCTTGAATTTCTGATCGCATGGTCGGGAGAGGACGTCAATCAGACGTACCAAATCTCCAAGTACATCAGCCTGGTGGCGCTGATGGTGCTGGCCTTCGGTGTCGGCTTTCTCTCACCGGTGTTGATCGTATTCCTGCAATTGGTGGGCGTCGTGACTCCACAAACACTGTTGCGCCAATGGCGAGTTGCCGTCATGGTGATCTTTGCTTTGTCGGCAGTGATCACGCCGAGTGGTGACCCGGTCAGCATGCTCGCTCTGGCGGGACCGATGACGATTCTGTTCCTGGTGAGTGTCTTCATCGGCTGGATCGCCCAGCGACGCCGCAAGCACCAGCAAGCCGAAGTCGACAGCACGGAGTAATGGCGGGTCTCGACCGTCAGTCGTTTCTGTCAGGGCTCGATTTTCGGCCTGACCAGTTCCAGATCGACGCATTCGACGCGCTTGATCGTGGCAATAATGTTCTTGTGTCGGCCCCAACGGGCTCCGGCAAGACCCTCGTCGCCGAATATGCGATTGCCCGGACACTTTCATCCTCGGGCCGAGCCTTCTACACGACGCCGATAAAGGCGCTTTCGAATCAGAAATACATGGAGCTGGTGGCAGCTCATGGTCAGTCTGCAGTCGGCCTCTTAACCGGTGATACGAGTATCAATTCAGAAGCCTCGATCCTCGTCATGACCACCGAGGTACTGCGCAACATGATCTATTCGCGATCCAGTGCGCTCGATGGCCTGCACACCGTGGTGCTGGACGAGGTTCATTTCATTCAGGACGCGTTTCGCGGCCCGGTCTGGGAAGAAGTGATCATTCATCTCGCACCGGAGGTGCGGCTGGTTTGCCTTTCGGCAACCGTGACGAACGCCGAGGAAGTGGGACAGTGGCTGACGAACGTACGGGGTCCTACGGTGCCCATCGTCGAGAAGCATCGACCCGTTCCCATGGAGCACCTCTACTTCGTGGGCGACAAGAGATCCCATGAGATGAAGGTTTTCCCTCTGGAGAAGGGCAGCGAGTCCAACAAGGAGCTCCAGCAGTTCCTGGGTTCTTCGTCAGGGCGACGACCCACCGATCGACGCCAAGGGCGAGCATCACGCTTTTACCCACCATCTCGGATCGATGTGGTGGACGAACTCAAGTCTCGCGACCTGTTACCGAGCATCCATTTCCTCTTCAGTCGCAACCAGTGCGACGAGAGCGCCGAGTCGCTGCGAAGAGCCGGGATCCGATTGACCAGTGATGCCGAAGCGCGGGCCATCGTCGACATCGCGGAGAGCCGGGTGGCGGATTTCCCCGACGACGATCTTGCCGTCCTGGGTTATTCCAGATTCCTCGATCAGTTGGAGAGTGGCGTGGGCACTCACCACGCCGGACTCGTACCGGCGTTCCGCGAGATAGTGGAACGCGGATTCAGCGAAGGCCTGATCAAGATCGTCTTCGCCACCGAGACTCTCGCAGTGGGAATCAATATGCCGGCTCGATCCGTCGTCCTCGACAAATTGACGAAATTTACGGGCACCGGTCACCGGATGTTGCAGCCGAGTGACTTTGCACAATTGACCGGAAGAGCGGGTCGCCGCGGGCTCGATGACCACGGCGTCGCCGTGATTTTGTGGAGCCCGTTCGTCAAGATCGGTGATGTGCTCGATTTGGTGAACAGCAAACGCTTCGAACTCCGTTCCGCCTTCAGGCCCACCTACAACATGGCCGCCAATCTCGTCCGGATGAACTCACGCGATGAGGCGCTTCACCTGCTCAATCTGTCCCTGGCTCGCTTCCAACGCGGAGAGGGTCTGGTGAAGCAGTTCAACGGATTGCTCCAACTCCTCGAGGAATTGGGCTATGTGGACGGTTGGAAACTGACATCACACGGAGAGATGTTGCGCCAGATTTACCACGAGTCGGATTTGCTCATTGCCGAGTGCATTCGAGAAGGCGCCTTGTCCGGCCTAGAGCCGGCCGAGTTGGCCTCACTCGCTTCCTGCTTCGTCTTCGAAGCACGGGGCGGTTCGGAGGAGCGCGAGATTCACTTTCCCTCGCCACGCCTGAAGAACGCCTTTCGGGCCATCGAGAAGGTCAGTACACGTCTCGCACGCCGTGAGGAAAATCACGGTCTTGCGACTCACCGGGTCGTCGATCCGGGGCTGATGGGCCACATCGCAGAATGGGCGATTGGCGATGACCTGGGGGATGTCCTGGGTTTCGACGACGTCAGCGGCGGGGATTTCGTTCGCTCCAGCAAACAGATACTCGATCTACTCCGTCAGTTGGCAGAGATCATGCCAGAGCCGAAGGACAGGGAGGTGGCGCGGGCGGCGGTTCCGCTCATCGATCGTGGACTCGTCGCTCTATCGCAGGTTCCCTTCGAGGCTCCCGATGCCGATTGACAAGTCTGCTCCGTGGGGCGAGGAGTTGCCCTTGCCTGACTCGACAAGGGAGACACTGCCGAGGTTTCGCGACGAACGAGCACTCTCGAAGATGCTGACTGCCTCTGGACCATCGGAGGTTCGCCTGACCGGTGGCGAATTCTTGATCCTGACAGGAGGGCAAGCGACGAAGGTGAGCGGCCCGTCACGTCGCTATCCGTGTGATGCTCTCGAGATCCGCGGTCTCGACTCGGAGACGTGGACGATTGGCACGGTCGAACTGCGTCGCCGACGACGGCGACTCTTCGGCGGATTCGTTGTCCTCAGCAATCTGGGCGTGTGCAGAGGCGAGCGGTATTCGGCACGAGCGCATCCAAACGACGGAAAGTTCGAGGTTGTGGACGCCCTTAACAGTTTGTCGTGGCGCGAGCGCTTGGTTCTGTCACATCGCTTCACCTCGGGTGCCGATTTCAGTCATCCTCACATCAGACAGAAACAGGTCACCATGTATCAGTCGCAGGCACCACTACATGTGTTTGTCGATGGCTCATATCGCGGCAAGAGAGCGGTGGAGATCGAGATTCGTCCTGACTTTCTCTGGATCCAGGTTTGACGATGATCCCAAAGGTCGCAATCCACTGTCCAGAAAGGTCGAACTTCTAGGCTCTCGACGTGGGTTTGTACATTCCGGAGTCCTTCACCGAGGCCGAAGCAGCCGTTCTCTCGAGGCACTTCACCAATCTCGAAGGGCCCGTGTTCGCTCTCGTCAACCTGCCGGAAGTCGTCAAGGGAGCGTTGTTCGCTCGTTACAGCAGGAGTCCCAAGAGTCTGCGGCGGCTGTTTCTCGACGAGTTCGCCGATGATGTTGCGGCAGCCGGACACGGTTCGCCGGACACGCTGCACACCGCAGACAATGCCGAGCGACTATACGACAAGGTCTTTCTTGAGTACGGAGACGACTCCGTGGCGCAGTTGGGTGGCGTTCACCTGGCGTGCGAACAGGCATCGAATCTCCTGACCAAGATCCTTGAATGGGGCCGATTGGCCTCGTACCTCGAGCAGAGCACTCGCTACATCAACTACGACGCGCGACTGGGAGGGCGGTATCGCTTCTACCGGGATGAGGAGATTCTGGCCAGCCCGTACGGCACGCGGTACGTCGGCGACATGGATCGCATCTTCGACGTGTACAGCGAACTCGTCGAGCAGTTGACCAACCATGTTCGACACACGGTGAAGAAGTCGATCAGCGACTCAGACTTCGTCTATCGACAGGCAACGCGAGCCAAGGCGCTGGATGCTGCGCGTGGAGTGTTGAGCGCGGCGGCCCTGTCGAATGTCGGTGTATACGCATCGGGCCAGGCCTACGAGGCGATGTTGTTGAGGATGCGCGCACATCCTTTACCTGAGGCGCGTGAATACGCCGACCTGATGTTGACCGAGTTGCGCAAGGTGATACCGAGTTTTCTGAAGCGCGTTGATCTCCCGGATCGCGGGGGACGATGGAGCGCATACCTCGCCGACAATCACGATCGCACGGCGATGCTCGTCGATGATCTGCTTGGCGCGGAGGAACCGCAGCACGTCCCCGAAGTCCAACTTGTCGAGTTCGATCCGGATGGCGAGGACAAGGTTGTTGCTGCGATCTGTTTTGCGCATTCCCATCTGTCCGAGCGGCAAATCATGAAGCGAGTGACAGCAATGTCCACGGAGGAAAAGGCGTCGCTTCTTGCGGCATACGTGGGCACTCGTGAGAATCGTCGACACAAGCCGGGTCGGGCATTCGAGCGGACGTATTACCGCTTCGACGTACTGGGAGATTACGGAGCCTTTCGCGATCTCCAGCGTCATCGTCTCTTGACCATCGAGTGGCAACGATTGTCTGTCGAGCACGGCTATGTCATCCCCGAACTGGTCTCAGAGAGTGGGGGAGAGTCGAAATTCGTCGAGGCCATGGAACGTTCGGCTTCGCTCCACGACCTCTTGCGCCCGGAGTACCCGTGGCAAGCGTCTTACGCAGTGTCCATGGCGTATCGCCTGCGCTACGTGATGCAGTTCAATGCTCGAGAGGCTATGCACATGCTGGAACTCCGCAGTTCGCCCCAGGGTCATCCGTCCTACAGGCGAGTAGCCCTGGAGATGCACCGCCTCATTGCTGAGCAAGCAGGCCACCGGGCTCTGGCTGCGGCAATGACCCACATCACCACGACGGCTCCCGAGCTCGAGCGTCTGGAATCTGAGCGTCGCGCCGAAAATCGCCGACAGGACGTCTGAAATACCGCTACAGGACCACCTTCGGGCTACTATCCTGCCCCGAAACAACAGCCACCCTAGGAGTACCCGGTGTCGGATGACGAAATGATTGAAGGCGAGGACGTCGAGATTGAAATCGATGGCCCCGAGCTGGACGTCGACGATCTCGAAGACGATTCGATTGCGCTCGAAGACGACTTTGCTGCGGACGACGAACTTGCTGTGGATGGCGCTTCCGATGTCGACGAGGATTTCGTCGAGGATGGGGAGTCGGCGAAGGCCGATGTTGCGGGGAAGAAGGTTACAGACGACGAGGATGACGACGACGATCTCCGCACGGAGGATGACGTCGAGGCTGATCTGGACGCCATTCTCCGGGAAAAGCTCACGGCAGCGGAAGAGGTGCCTCTAGAGGATGACGAAGAAGAAGTGGTGGTCGACGACAAGACCGACGGTCTCGAGCGCCTGCAACCGCGTCGTCCCGACGAAATTCAATGCACACAGTGTTTCTTGCTCGTGCGCAAGGGAGCCCCTGGTTGTCCAGTAGAAGACGACGCCTGTCCGCTTTTCGTGTCATGAATTTCAAGGTGGCCCGTGCCGAAGGCGAACGGGTCGTTTCCGAGTTGCTGCGCAGGTTCCGTCAAGACACGGGTAATGCCAAATGGATCGGGAAGTTCGCCTTGTCTCGGATCGAGGAGCGATTTGCCGGGGCCAGCGAGACAGGCTCCTCAAGCACGTCGTCCTCGGTCGCATCGGCTGAAGTGTCCTCGTCGCTCCATCATGTCGACTCTTTGTCGCCAGCCCCGCTTTCAGCGTGGAGCATTCTCTCCGCGTCGGAGTTGATCGAGTACGTACAGACTTGTAGCGAAGAGGATGCACAACAGATCCTTGCCGAAGAGCGCCTCAAGCTTCACCGCGCAGCGGTCTTGGAAGCAGCGGCTCGTCGGCTCAACCGATGACTCCTCCGGTCGTAGTCGTCCGCGAGGCAACGGCTTTCGACGAATCCTCGATCAATGAACTTGACATTCAGGCGCGGTTGGAGGGGACACGCCATCGAGGATCACAGCATCTCTTTGAATCTCTGGGGTCTTTCAACACTCGCTGGAGAGATCGCAATACGTTTCGATTCGACGTTGCGCAGGTCAATGAACTAATTGTCGGTTTCGTTGTAGTACAGAGCCGAGAACGCCCATTGCTGGATCAGATCTACGTACACCCACAGGCGCGAGGACTCGGAATTGGAGCTGCGCTGCTCAAAGTTACGGTGGAGCGCTATGGCGCAAAGAACCTGGATGCCCTGAGTCTGCCGGGGGATCGGTTGACGAAGAACCTCTATGAACGAGCGGGGCTGAAGGCCCGATTGATTATTGCGTCGTCGTTATGAGAGCCGCGGTTTAGCGCCCTTGCCACTTGGGTGGACGCTTCTCGATGAATGCCGTTAGACCTTCCTTCGTGTCTTCCGAGCCGAGGATCTTGCCGAACTCCTGATTCGTCATGTTGATCAGCGTGGCATCATCCTCATAGGCGCTCGCCAAGACGATCCGTCGAGATGCCCACACGGCGAGAGGTGCGCTCGCTGCGATTCGGGAGGCTAATTCCCGGGCCGTGGTCTCGACTTGATCAGGTGCCACAACGCGGTTGACCAAACCCAACTCATAGGCACGGGATGCAGGGAGGGGATCGCCCGTCAAGATTACTTCCATCGCCGCCGAACGTCCGATCGCCCGCGGCAGACGAAACAAGCCACCGGCGCCCGCGATCAAGTTGCGCTTGACCTCTGCGAGTCCGAATGCCGAGCGATCGCTTGCCACCACGAGATCAGCAGAAAGCACGATCTCACACCCACCGGCGGTCGCCAACCCGTCGACACCGACGATGATCGGCTTGCGTCGTTCTCGGTACACGATTCCACCGAAACCTCCGCGTTCGGTATTCAGACGAGCAGCATCGCCACTGTTGATCGCTTTTAGATCGGCTCCGGCACAGAAGACCGGCCGCTCTTGACCCGCTGTGTTGGCGAGCAATATTCCTACCCAAACGCCGTCATCGGACTCGAGCCGATCGATGGCGTCTTCCAAGGCGCTTGCTACGTCGCCGTTGATTGCGTTACGAGCCTCTGGACGATTGAGGGTGACGATGGCAACGTTGCCATCACGGTGATATGTGACTGCTTCGGACATGACCCGAGACTACGGGGAGACCTGCTCGCGCTGAAAGTCCGTCAGCGATGTTCAGGAAGGAGCGACTTCGGGCTTCGTTCGGGTGTCAGTTGGTTTGGTCGAGGTACGTGGCTTGCGCACCGGGCGTTGCGCCCGCAACGGTCGAGGAGCACTTGCGCCAGGTTCAACCGAGATGCCGAATGCCGAGGCGACCTGGGGGAGAACAGGGGCGAGACGCTTGACGGTGGCAAGGAGCTGTTCGCTCTGCGCTACGGGCATGGACTGAACCGTCACTAGCGATCGAATCGGCGAGAACGCCGCTGCCTCGAGTACTGCAATCCATCGGTCGACCGAGTTGTCACTCGTCAGTGACTCACGAGCGGCGTTCAGCAATTTCGTGCCGAGTTCAGCGGGGAAGGGTTGACCGGCCTTGGGTGGTTCGCTCGACAATTTAAGAGCCCGAACCGAACGCCCGATACCGAGATTGGCCTCGATGTCCTGGAGCCATAGCGACTGTTCTTCATCCTGACGCTTTTTTAAGGCCGTCTTGAGAGTTGCTGCGAGTTCTCTTGTCGATTCGTCGCGCACCACCATCGGATCTTCTGCGGCAACCACCACCGAGCGAAGATCGCGCAAGTCAAGTTGATTGAGGATGTCGCGCGCAGCCTCAGCTCGATCGAGCCAATCTGCAACGCGGAGCTTGGGGAGGAGGTCTTGAGCCATCGTGATCAACCCCTCCGCTGGTACCTCGGGCTTGCCTTCCTTCTTCAACTGCTCGTTCTGGGCCTTCACCGCGTCGCGAACTGCCTTGATCCCACCGCTGAGTGCTTTCTCAGCAACCGGACGCTGCTCTGCGGGCAACGTTTCGAGCACCAGCGAGCGGTGTTGACGACCGGGGCGTAGACGCTTCGGCGCGGGACGCTTGGGAAGTTCAGGGGGAGCAGTGAATCGTTGCTTCTTTGAGGCCGTTGGCTTGCGCGGAGACCGACTCTTCTCACTCTTCTTGGCTAAGCGTTGCGTCACTGGTTCAAAGCTGCTCGAACTCGGCAACATCTCCAGCGTGTTCGTCTTTTGCTTTTTGTCGCGATTCTGCACGAGTCCGAGCACGGTGATGCCGTCAAGATCGAACTCAGCCTCGACCTTCAGCACCTCTCCCACTCGATGCGAGGAGGGGAGCACTCCTGCGGTAATCATTCCCTTTGGAGCCTTTGCCCCCGCTGCACGCCAAGTGAACCCCCCGTCGGGGAGAACACTGGTCAATTCGATGTCGATGCGCCGAGACACGGTGACCCACGGTATCTGAGGGCACTCGAATTCCCCCAACGGCCGCGACTTTCCGCACTACTGAGTTCGGGCAAGTCGATACCTACCAGTTATTTTGGCAAACATGCCGATCTACGCATTGGGTGACCGTGTACCCCGCATCGACGTTCGAGCCTTTGTCCACCCCGACGCCGTGGTAATTGGCGACGTTCGAATTGGTGCCGACTCTTCCATTTGGCCCGGAGCTGTTTTGCGCGGAGACGATGGATATATCGAGATTGGCGAGCGCACCAGCATCCAGGACAACTGCGTCATTCACACCACGCCGGATCACCCCACCGTGGTTGGAAGCGATTGCGTGATCGGTCACATCGTGCATTTGGAGGCCTGCACCATCGAAGATCGGGCCCAGGTGGCGTCGGGGGCCGTCGTGCTTCATCGAGTCGTTGTCGGGACGGGTGCCATTGTTGCCGCAAATGCCGTCGTGTTGAACGACACAAACGTTCCGCCAGGCGCTTTAGCAGTGGGAACGCCGGCAACGATCAAAGAGGGGCGAGCTCGCTCTGCCGAAATTGATTATGGCGCCGCGGTGTATGTGCGCAAAGGGCGCCGGTTTGCGGAAGAACTACGTCGCTTACCGGATCACGAGCGCCGGACTGATTAGAAAAAGCAGCGTGCTCGAACTCTCACCATCGTTCGAGCACATTCAGAAGCGACGAACAGTCGAAACTACTGAGAGTCGGTAAGTATGACGAAACTGCTTCCCGCTTGAAGCGATCGATCAGAGCGGGCTGAAAGAACTTCGCACCATCACGAATCACGTAGTGGAGAATGAAGAAGCGGTACGCCCATGGTAAGAATCGCACCTCCTCCTCACGGAGATGGTTGGACGAGTGGTATGTCGCAAGAAACTTGACGAAGCGCGGCTCAAGCAGTGTGTGCGGCGAGTAGGTGAATGACGTCTTGTCTCCGGTCTTCGACGAGACACGAGAGAGGAAGTAGAAGTCCAACATCCGAGTGTCGATACGAAACCAGTCGTAATCCCAACGTGAGAAGAGCGAGAATCGGCCGCTTGCCGCGCGATGAATCGAGAAATTGCCCAGATTCCAGTCGACAAGGATCGGCATCTTGGGCCAATGATCGAAGTCGATTGCCTCGAGATGAATCAATAGTTCGTGAACACTTCTCCGCACGACATCCAGCTCGGAAAGAGATAACTCGAACGCGGTGGGGGCATTCGACTTGCCCAACGCGTCGTAGAGCGACACGGCATCACTACGAATCGAATGGGAGGGGGGAGGGAGTCGGTTGCCCACTTCCTGGGAGATTGCATGGAATTCCGCGATTTCGGTGGCCAAATTGTCGATATCGCTTTCCGCGACGACTCCTCCGAGCATCTCTGCACGAGGAACGTCGACGTAAAAGACCACCCAGCATTTCCCGTCATACCAGCGATAAGGACGTCCGTCACGGGTCAAGACCGTTGCAAGGAAATTGGCCCACCGGGAATTCGCAAGCAAGGTCGTGCATTCGAAGAGTCGGTCGTGATCTTCGGCAAAGAGAAAATACGAGCCATAGTTGGATACCTTCGCCACCACCGAGTCACCGGAGGACAGCGCCAAACGGAAGACCCGATTGGTGGAAACGTGAGCGCTCGTTTCCTCGACGTCGATGATTGAACGGCCCTCAGCGATCTCGAGCCAAGCTTGGTTGACCGCTTCGAGTGCTCTGTCATAAGCGAGCGCAACCATGTGATCAGCGAGAGAGACGTTCGCGCACACCTGCCGCAAACATCTTCACGTCGTCGCTTGTGGTGTCCCAGGCGGTCATCCAGCGCACGAGATCACATGACACGTCCCAATCCCAAAAAAATGACCACTCCTGCAGGTCCTGACGAATGGACTTAGCAAGGGTGGGGAAGAGGCTGTTGACTGCCGGAACATGGTCCAAATGGAGCGAGGGGAGATCCACGAGCTGCTCATGCAGCTCACGCGCCATCGCATTGGCGTGTTCGGCGAGCGCAATAAACAAATCATCCTTGAGCAGTGCAAGATATTGCGCAGAGACGAAACGCATTTTCGACGGCAATTGCGTCACTTGTTTACGTAGGTTCAATGAACGATCCGCTAGTTGACGATCGAAAAACACCACTACCTCGCCGAAGAGCAGACCATTCTTTGTTCCGCCAAAGGACAGTGCATCAACTCCGGCTCGCGATGTCATCTTGCGAAACGTCTCGCGTCCGCCCCCGAGAGAGGCAACGGCGTTGGCGATTCGCGCGCCGTCCATGTGCACACGCATGTCCATCTCGCGTGCGGCATCGACCAACGCAGCAATGTCGTCAATTGAATACAAGGTGCCGTATTCCGTCGCTTGCGTGATCGACAAAACACCCGCCGGGGCATGGTGTTGGCTGTTGCGCAAGCTAGCGAGAGCACGAACATCGCCAGGGGAGACCCTGCCGCGCTCGTGCGGTAGCCCGATCAACTTGGTACCGACGATGTGTTCTGGTGCACCTGCCTCGTCCACGGCGATGTGGGCAACTTCACTACACGCGACTGCATCGCCAGGTTGAACCATGCACGACAACGCAAGAACGTTTGCTCCCGTCCCGCCAAACACCGGACGAACAACGACGTCGTGATCGAACAATTCACACATCGCCAACTCAAGTTGCTTCGAATAGTCGTCCGCACCATAGGGCAGCGCATGTCCGTGGTTGGCCCGCTGAACTGCCTCAAGAACCGCCGGGTGAGCGCCAGCCAAGTTGTCGGAGGCAAACTGTCGCTCTGGCGCTC
This sequence comes from Ilumatobacteraceae bacterium, assembly GCA_017856375.1. Classification (GTDB taxonomy): domain Bacteria; phylum Actinomycetota; class Acidimicrobiia; order Acidimicrobiales; family Ilumatobacteraceae; genus UBA3006. The sequence goes on from JAFMFC010000002.1 coordinate 59,592, forward strand.
GTGACTGAATCACCCGCTCAGTATCACCGTCGCGCGCCCACCTCACGACCTACAGTTTCGTCATGACAAAAGAAAACCGTACCGACGGCACTGAGCGGGGAACAGACCGTCACCGGGGCCGCCAGCAATGTCTCTGGTGTCATCTACCAGTCATCCAGAGCTCGACTGGAAGGCCCAGAAAATACTGCTCGCAGGCATGCCGCCAGTGGGATTGGGTAACCCGTCAACGATCGGCGGAACTCAGTCTCAGTGAGAAGGAGTTGGTCATCACTCGAGATGCCCTGGACACCCTAAAAGACCGGATCTACGAACTCGCGTGTGCCGTCGAAGACGTCGAAGGTGACCTCGAGCCAGGACTGGATCCAACCCTGCGGGATTACCGCAAAGCACTGGAGTGGGTACTGGAGGCTGCCCGGCCGCTGGTCCGTGAGCCCTTGTTTACTGGTGTTCGCCGATAATGATAGTTATGTAAAGTAAAGTCGCCCCCATACAGACAGGGCAAGAAGGACGCGAGTTGGCTCTGCCCTAGATGGCGAGACGTTGCTCTGACGAGCCGATTTGATGCAACGCTGTATCGACGTCGTGCTTGACACCAGCCAATGGGAGCACATTCAGAACACCCTGACCCTGTCGCATGACGTCGATCAGTTGGTCTCCCTGGCACAACACCACCGACTGCCCGTTGATCACGATGTGTGCTGCCGAAATGTCGCTATCAACGTGTCGACGCATGTACTCGAAGACCTCGCGGACGCTCTCCAACTTGATTCCGGCATCCAACAGGTTCTTGATGACTCGAAGCTCGAGGAGGTCTCGATAGGTATACACCCGACGGGATCCACTGCCCTGTGCGTCGCAGCCGGATGGCCGGACGAGGTTGGTGCGTGCCCAGTAGTCCAACTGGCGGTACGTGATCCCGACGATCTGAGCTGCGGTCTTGCCCCCGAAACCTGTCTGACTCGAGGCTCCCTGTTCCGACGACATCCCCTGCCCCAACGACATCCCGTCAGGCTAAGGGCGTTCCGAGCACCCTGCTACTGGCCAAAATCCTCTGGGCTGATGTTGTTGATGAATTCACGGAAATCGTCGATGATTTCCTCGGTTTCGGCTCCTTCGTTGGCCACGTCACGACCCACCTCGTCCACGAGACTCGCCTGAGCGTAAATCTGCACCCCGGCGCGAATGGCAACTGCCACCCCATCCGACGGACGACAAGACACGATGTACTCCCCTCCATCCAGGGAGAGTTCAGCGAAGTATGTGTGATCTTTCACCTCGGTCAACACCAACTTGTCCACTTGATGCCCAAGCTCACCGATCATGTTCAACATCAAGTCGTGCGTCAATGGACGCTCGGGAACAATTCCCTCGAGCGCATAGTGGATTGCCGAGGCCTCCGGTCCTCCGATGTAAATGGGAATCACCCGACGCTTGCCCGAAGATTCGCGAAGCATCATCACGGGAACACTCGAGGGAACCTCGAGTCGCACACCTTCAAGTTCAAGTTCAACCAACACAGCCGCAGATTATCAATCGGCCGCAGCGCGCCCGTCGGACAACTGTCTGATCAATCGAGCCATCAAGTTCGCCCGGAGGCGCTCACCGAGATCGACGAATTCATCCACCATCTCGAGTGCCTGGACGCGTGACTGCGGATTGCGTTGCCGAAGGTACGGGAGGATCCGCTGCTCGTAGAGATCTGCCTCCCGCTCAACCGTGTGACGGACCGTTTTCAGGTGACGAGCGTCGATACCCAATTCGATGAATCGCGCAGCGATCTCGAGGATCTCCCGATCTGCCGGCGAGAACAACTCCTCCGATCCGATCTTCTTCGGGTTGATCAGACCTGCCGCGAGCACCCCTGCCAGAACCGTCTCGCTTACTTTTGCCTCCGACATCAGCTCTCCCCTGCTCAGGGAGGACGTGTCGTCGGTGACGACCGGACGAGGTGGGGCCTTCTTTGCCGCGGTTGCCTTGGCTGTCGGATGATTCGCCGTCGACTGCGCATTCATGATGCCTCGTGGTGCGGTGGCGTCATATGGACGCACCATTCCGTCACTCGTATCACTGTCTAGACGTGTACGGATCACCTTCAGCGGCAGGTAGTTCTCGCGCTGTTCGCGAAGAATAAACCGCAAGCGTTCGATTTCGGCTTGCGTGAACTTTCGATATCCAGATGCGGTTCTCTCGGGTTCGATCAAACCCTGGCTCTCCAAAAAGCGAATCTTGGAGATCGTGACGTCCGGGAATTCCTCGAGCAATAAACCGAGCACTTCGCCAATCGAGAGATATGTCTTTTCATCCATCATCGGTCATTCACCACGCGCACTAACGAGTACCAATCTCACTGCCGACCATCAAAGAACACCATCCGATATTTACCGATCTGCAGTTCGTCTCCATGACGCAGCGTCCCGGTCTCGATGCGATTTTGATTGATGTACGTGCCGTTCAAGGATCCCATGTCTTGAATCCGATACTCCCCACCATCAACTTCGATCACTGCGTGACGTCTGGACACCGTCACGTCATCGAGACAGATTGCGCTGTCGGGGTGACGACCAAGGTCGACGTTCCTGCTGCGGAGCATGAAGCGCTCGCCTGATCGATCCCCAGAACGCACCACGAGGACACCGGTGCCTTCAGGGATCTGCGCCAAGTCAATTTGCACGTTGTCCTCGTCTCCAAAAGCGTCCTGCATTGGGTCAGCCTTGGGCAGCGAGATGGTTCGCACGACGGGCCTGTCGAGTACTGCCCCGCACGCAGAACAAAAGGCGGACTGAGGAGGGTTCCGGTGCCCGCAGTTGTTGCAGAAAACGTAGGCCGACACGCCCTTTACCGTACTCCCCTCTCGGCACGACCTGTCCTGACAGCAGCACGAACACGTGGCAGGTAATCGATGGCTGTGTACCAACTAAGAATCAGGCCCGGAACACCGAGCACCCAACCCGTCGCCCATGCGGCACCTGCGGTCGGATGGTCCGAGGTGCCAAGTAGCAGGAGCGGTACGGCCATCATCAGGAGGAAGGTGTATCGCTTGCCCAGGGTGGTAACGGGAAAGCGTTTCATCCCGAGCAGCTTCCCGACGACCATCATCAGTCCCACCAGTACCTCTCGTATGAGAATCAGACCGACGAACCAGTCTGGGACGCCAGGGTGCACGATCACCGAAACCGACGCGACGACAAAGAGCACACGATCGACCGTGGGATCAAAGATCGCCCCAAATTCCGACTCCTGATCGAATCGCCGGGCCACCAAGCCATCCACCCAGTCGGTCATGCCCAGTATGCCGAGCAGCAACGCCGCGCCAGCAACCGACTCGTCAACGAACAACATCCAAAGAAACAGCGGAAGACAACTCAGCCGAATGAACGTGAGCAGGTTCGGAATCGTCATCACTCGCACGGCGCTGACTGTAGCGACGTCCACTACTCTTCGAACCGTGTCGAGCATCTTTACCCGGATCATCAAAGGGGAACTTCCCGCGCACCTCGTACATCGGGATGAGACGTGCATCAGTTTCCTGTCCATCAATCCCCTCGCACCAGGACACACGCTTGTCGTTCCGATTCGCGAAGTCGACCACTGGACCGATCTCGACGACGACGAAGCTACTCATCTCATGCTTGTGGCAAAGCAGATCGGCCGAGCTCAGCAGACGGTGTTTGCTCCTCAACGCGTGGGGTTGATCGTCGCCGGTTACGAGGTACCTCACTGCCACATCCATGTGGTGCCCACCACGTCGATGCGACAACTCGACTTTGCCAATGCGGCAACAAAAGTCGACCACGAAGAGCTCGCACGTCATGCTGGCGCCCTGCGCGACGCGCTCTCCTGAGCCGAATCTAAAAGAGGGTGTCGGGTAAGTCCGGCTCGAGCAGACGCGGCGAGTTGTTGCGAACGCTGTTGACTTCGTGGCTCGCTTGGGAGGACTGGAGCGCGATCTCGCTGGCCCCGAGAATTACCTCGAGGTTGGGAGCGTTGGACTCTCCGAGCCACTCCCCTACACCCCGCTGATCCAGTAAGAGCGGCATCCGATCATGAATGTGCCCGATTGACGAGTTCGCTGATTGGGTCAACATGACGCAGCGACGTTCGTCCCGTTCACGCGACAAGAGACCAGCTGCAGCCATCATCGAGTGATGCCGGAGCGACGACCCTTCTTCAGCAGAGATGAAAAACGGATGCTTTCCCTTGCCAAGACCAAGACGAGATTTGGTCTCTTCATTGGTCAACCATTCGTAGTAGCCAGATAAGGGAATTACGCAACGTCCCCCCGTCGTAAAACGCCGAAAGGTTGGTTTCTCAAATACGGATTCGACCCGTGCATTGATCACCAAAGAATTCTGACCCTTCCACGGAGCGAGAAAACCCCACACCGCGTCCTCGACAACTCGATGATTCGAGCCGACGACGACGGGCAATAGATGCGATGGCGCAACGTTGTATGACGGAGAAAACGGTCGAGACGTCAAGTCCATCGAAACTGAGAAGGCGGACATAATCTCCTTCGTGCCAGGAACACGCACGAACCTTCCACACATGATCGGCTACCAGGGACGCATGCCATCGGCAAACAACACCACCAGAATCGGCGTGGTCACCAATCCGGGCAACATCGAGCCGAGGCGAATCTTGGCGACCTCCAAGAGGTTCAGCCCGATTCCCATCACAGCGATTCCGCCGACCGCATACAACTCAAGTTCAACTCGAGGCACAAGGAGATCGTCCAATCCCGTCCCAAAGAGAGTGAGAACGCCCTGCACAACAAAAACACTCACCGCACTGAAGATGGCGCCAACCCCGTAAAGCGACCCAAATATCACACTCATGAAGCCATCCAACGATGCCTTGATCATGTACAACCGCGGTACGCCGCCCGAGGCATCCTCGATTGCACCGAGCACCGTCAACGGGCCGACACAGAACAGCAGGCTCGCCGTAGCAAAGCCCTTGACAAACGAGGACCCTTCCGCCTTCGATGCGAATCGGCGCTGCAAGGCCGAACCCAGAGACTCCAGTGCTTCGTCGATCTTCAGCATCTCTCCGATGATCACACCGAGAACCATTCCGAGCAACGGAAAGATCACGTTGTCCGTGCGCAAGAGATCCGACAGTCCGATGGACAACGTCACCAAACCAATCACCTTGACCACGGAATCCCGCACTCGTTCCGGAACTCGCGCTCCGTAACGAACTCCGATCACACCACCCAGCGCAACGGTGAAGGTGTTGACAAGCGTTCCTAGTCCGATCACCCGAACAGGCTATTCATGGGAATCCGAGACGGATAACTATCGATTGGTCGGGCTGGCGGGATTTGAACCCACGACCTCTTGTCCCCCAGACAAGCGCGCTAACCAAGCTGCGCTACAGCCCGTAGCGCTCGAAGCCTACCGTCGTTCAGCGGAACAGGTCGATGAACCGCCACCCGAGATACAACACAAGAAGTGTGACCAACAATTTGAAGTGCCACGGGACCTTTTCATCCGCGTCAGTGAGCCCCTTCAGATCAAGATTCTTTGCCGTTACCAAACCGACACTTCGACCACAGTTTGGACACGTGCCGTCTTCCCGCACTCCCGAAGGCGCAAAATACCGCGAACACTCCTCGCACCACGGCACGACTATTCCGTCCTACGACGCACGCGCATCTTGATGGGCGTGCTCCCAAAACCGAAGCGCTCACGAAGCACTCGCTCCAGGTATCTCAAGTAGTGCTGGCTCAATTCTCTGTTCACGAACAATGTGAATGTGGGTGGATCAGTGGCGCCCTGCAACGCATATAAAACGCGAGCGCCGGCCCCAGCCGGTTGTCGCTGCTGGGCTTCCGCAAGTACACGGTTCACATCTGTCGTGGCAACGCGTTTGCGATAGCCACTGATGCTCTCGCGAATGAGTGGCAATAATCGGTGAACCCCGCGTCCGGTCAAGGCGGAAAGTCTCACGATCGGTGAATCACCGATGAAATAGAGCTTGCGGGTCAAGTCGGCGTCAACCTGATCCTTTTGCTCATCGTCCAGCGCATCCCACTTGTTCAGTACGACCAACAAAGGACTTCCCGACGCATCAATACGCTCCGCGAGTCTTTGGTCCTGTGCCGTGATGCCTTCTTGTGCATCGATCACGAGGAGGGCAACATCCGATTCGTCAACAGCGCGCAGCGCACGCACGAAGGAGTAATACTCGGCAGATTCGTCCACCTTGCTTTTGCGACGCATGCCGGCCGTGTCGACGAAAACGATCCTGCCGTCGTCAGTCTCGACAATGGTGTCGATCGCATCACGAGTGGTCCCTGGCATGTCATGTGTGATTGATCGGTCTTCGCCAACCAACCGATTGAACAACGTGCTCTTGCCCACGTTCGGGCGGCCGACGATCGCCACCCGTGGCGCATCGTCGCGAGGTTCCGACTCGGGTATCACCTCGTCGTCGGCGGCATCAACACGCTCAAGAATTTCATCCAGGAGGTCGCCGGATTTTCTTCCGTGGAGAGCCGAAACTGGGCTCGGCTCTCCGAACCCGAGTTGCATGAACTCCCAACTGTCTGGTTCGCGTTTGTCAGAATCAACTTTGTTCGTGATCACCATCACGGGACGCCCTGCTCGCCTCAGCCAGGCGGCAATCAATTCATCGTCATCGGTCATTCCTACCTGCGAATCAACGACGAAGAGCACCAGGTCGGCTTCTGAAGCTGCCTGCTCGACCTGACGAGAAACCTTGTCGTCCAGAGGTGTCCCCACGGGCATCCAGCCACCCGTGTCGACGAGCAAGAACCGACGACCGGTCCACTCCACTTCGCGTTCGAAACGGTCTCTCGTGACACCGGGCTGATCCTCGACGATCGCGACTTGTGAGCCCAAGAAGCGATTGAACAGTGTGCTCTTGCCCACGTTCGGGCGGCCGACGATGACCACTCGGGGCAGTTGTTTCACCGTCTTGAGGCTAACGACACAGCACCGCCGGTCACGGCACATCTAGATTGAACACGAGATGCACGCTGTTGAACAGGTTGAATCGGTTATTTTGGCGGCTCCCCGCGGCTTCTGCGCCGGCGTCGAAATGGCGATTAAGGCATTGGCATGGATGGTTCGCACTTTCGAGGCACCGGTGTACTGCTATCACGAGATCGTCCACAACAAGATGGTCGTCGAGCGTTTTGCGCGACTCGGCGTCGTCTTCGTGGACGACATCGCCGACGTACCCTCTGGATCTCCGATCATGTTGTCAGCGCACGGCTCTGCTCCCGAAGTGGTCATGTCGGCACGTGAACGTGGGAGCTTTTTGGTCGACTCAGTCTGTCCTCTCGTTACCAAGGTGCACCACGAAGTAAAGACGAGAGCCGCCAAGGGTTACCGGGTGATCTACGTGGGTCATGAAGGCCACGAGGAAGCTGTAGGCACCATGGCAGTTGCTCCACAAGCAATTTCCCGAGTGGAATCCGTTGCTGAAGTAGACGCCCTACCTGAGTTTGCCGAGCCGGTCGCACTCCTCGCCCAAACGACACTTTCACACCGCGACTGGAGTGATGTTGCAATTCGAGTACGGGAACGATTTCCCGAAGTCTGGACCCCTGGTCGAAGCGACCTTTGTTTTGCTACAACAAACAGACAATCGGCACTGGAAGCGATTTCTCAGGATTGTGATGAGATTGTCGTCATTGGATCCGCCAATTCTTCGAACACGCTTGCTCTCGAGAAGTTGGCCAAGGCATCGGGCGCTAGGCGCGTCAGTCGAGTAAATAGCCCTGACGAGTTACCAAATGATGTCGCAGGAAGGGTTGGCGTCACTGCTGGTGCCTCTGCTCCAGAGGAACTGGTCGCTGCAGTAATCGCCAGACTGCAACCGAAGAAGGAGGTTTCCGAGGTGCGCACCACCGAAGAAGATGAGTATTTCCCTCCGCCCCGCAACATTCGCCAACTACAGAACGCGATGGAACGAGCCATTACTGCGCTCGTTGGCGGACCATCAATCCGCGAAACCTTCGACGACCGCTATCTGACCGCCAGTTCAGTACTGGAAATGCTCTCCAACTAGTTGCGAGGCACCTTGCTCCACGGCACTTCCCGGTCCACGCGCACATCGCCGGGCAGACCCAGCACACGCTCGCCAAGAATGTTCTTCATGACTTCTGTGGTGCCACCCTCGATGCTGTTTGCGCGAGAACGCAGGAACGATTTGGGAACATTGTCAAACGACATCGCCGTCTTCGGACGAACCATTTCATAACTGCCGTAGAGCAAACCTTGCGCGCCCATGAGGTCGATGCAGAACTCGTAGATGACCTTGTTGAGATTGGCGCTCTCCATCTTGCCGATCGATCCTTCAGGACCGGGAGTTCCTGCCTTGCGCAATTGCCCAGCGCGGATGTTGGTCAAGCGGAGCACCTCTGCCCGACTCCACAAGGACATCAGACGGTCACGCTTGTCGACGGTCTTCTCGTGAGCTGCAAGACCGGACCAGATCTTCATTGCATCGCGAATAGGCCCCGATCCTTTCTGCGGGATGGCGCCACCAATGGCGACACGCTCGTTCATTAGCGTCGTCAAACTCACTCGCCAACCATCGCCCGTCGCGCCGAGAGTCTCGGCAACGGGAACTCGCACGTCGGTGAAGTACACCTCATTGAATTCGGCCTCGCCTGTCATTTGGCGAAGTGGTCGGACTTCGACTCCTGGCGCCTTCATGTCGACGACCATGGCGGTGAGACCCGCGTGCTTGGGCAGATCTGGATTCGTTCGCACGACCAACAGTCCCCAGCGGGAGAGGTGTGCCAAGGTCGTCCACACCTTCTGTCCATTCACCACCCACTCTTCGCCATCTTGCACACCACGGGCTGACAAACCGGCGAAGTCCGACCCCGAGCCCGGTTCCGAGAACAGCTGACACCACACTTCCTCGCCGGTGAAAAGTGGACGCAGGTAGCGCTGTTTTTGCTCGGATGAACCCCATTCCACGACGGTTGGTCCGCACATGCCGTAACCAATTGGATTACGTGCGTAAGAATTCGGTCCTCCCTGACGCTGGATCTGTTCGTTAATCACCTTTTGATGACGAGGAGAAAAACCCAGTCCACCCAAACCCTCGGGAAAGTGCACCCAAGCGAGACCAGCATCGTACTGCGCGCCAAGAAATTGCACGGGGTCCGTTGACTTGGCGGGAAAACGATTGAGCAATTCATTGAGCCGTCGCTCGACTTCTTTCAGCTGATCTTCCATGCCCACGAAGTTAGTTGGTCTCGCGCATCAATCTCGCAAATTCGCCCCGCTCGGCAACTTCCACACCTGGGAATAAAGCACGAAGCGCCATCACCTTGCGCAATTGGGTCACATCCGATTTGCGACGATAGATCGACTTCAGATTGTTCAGCATCCGAAAAATCTGCTGCGCAGTGCCTATCGGAGCGAGAAAGTCGGGGGTCCAATCGCCGAGTCCAGTGAGCCGTTGATACAGCGAACGACACCCGCCTTCATCGAGCTCGATGCCCCCATGAAACACGTCGAAGAATGTGTCGGGGTTCGCCCCATCCTGCAGCAGAACATGTCCGGGCATCCCGATCACGTTCAGCGAGAAACCACTTTGCAATGCGACTTCCGATCCAATCACCGCCAAAGTCAGGGGTATTCCCCTTCGACGCTCAATAACCAGATGAATGAAGCTGTTGCTCGGGTCGTCGTACGATTCGGAGTCACCCCGCAGAGACATCGAACTCTGGGGCGAAAACAGAAAATTAACCATGGCCGAAGGCGACTGCCCATCGGCGAGTCGACTTACCGCGGAAATCGCACGGGCCCCCTCCCCCCGCTCAGCACCAAGCACGAGCCTCGCCACGAGATCAAACGCCTCGATCCTGTCCCACGGCCTTGCCCCCTCGACAAATTCACGCATGAGCCGAAGTTCTTCCACCGCCTAAGCGTAAATGGCAACGAGTGGCAGGTGACTAGTTGGGGCTTGTACCGTTTGGCTATGTACCCCGGCCACATAGCCGAGACCACGCCCAACAAAGTCGCGGTGATGATGAGCGACGGCCGGGGTGTTTACACCTACGCCGAGCTTGATCGGGCAGCAAATCGCGTTTCCCAAATGTTGCGATCAGCCGGTCTTGAGGTTGGGGACAATGTCGCAATCTGCATGGAAAACCACCCTCGATTCTTCGAGCTGATTTGGGGTTGCCACTATGCGGGTCTTGTCTACACCGCGTGCTCAAGTCGACTGACATCCGACGAGCTCGCTTACATCATCAACGACTGCGGCGCGAAGGCGTTTATAACTACTCGCCATCTTGCAGATCAAGCGGCAGCAGTATCTGCACAGATTCACAATGTGAACATACGCCTCATGGTCGACGAGGCAATCGACGGCTACGACTCCTTCGAAGATTCCATCACTGGTCATAGCGACGAGCCCCTCGCGGATCGAATCGACGGCGCCGACATGCTGTATTCAAGTGGAACCACAGGCCGCCCCAAAGGCGTCAGTCTGGGCACTCCTTCCAACCCTCTCGGCACGCCGACGGCCCTGTCGATGTTGGGTCAGTTTCTGCTCGGCATGACGAACGAAACCGTCTACCTGTCGCCCGCACCCCTCTACCACGCTGCACCTCTGCGCTGGAACATGACGATTCATCGACTTGGTGGAACATCCGTGATCATGGAGCATTTTGATCCCCTTGAGTTCCTGGGCGCAGTACAAAAGCATCGCATCACCCATACACAGACGGTGCCCACCATGTTTGTCCGCATGCTCAAACTTCCCGAGACGGACCGACAACGCTTCGATCTCTCGAGTTTGCAGTGCGTTTTTCATGCTGCTGCTCCTTGCCCGAAGGACGTCAAACTGCAGATGATCGATTGGATGGGTCCAATCGTTCATGAGTACTACGCAGGTAGCGAAGGCAACGGATTCGTGTACTGCAATAGCGAACAGTGGTTGGCACACCAGGGCACCGTTGGGCAGGCTCTCAACTCGACCATCCACATCCTTGATGATGACGGCAACGAAGTATCACCCGGCGAGATCGGAACGGTGTATTTCGAATCGTCGTCGAACTTCTCGTATCACAATGACGAAGAGAAGACGAAGGCATCCCGAGACCCACTCGGTCGAGGATGGACGACTCTGGGCGACATCGGCTACGTAGACGCGGACAATTTCTTGTACCTCACGGATCGGAAGGCGTTCATGATCATCGCCGGCGGCGTGAACATCTATCCCCAGGAGTCAGAGAACGTGCTGATAAACCACCCGCGAGTCGTCGATGTCGCCGTCTTCGGGATCCCCCACCCCGAATTCGGCGAACAAGTTAAGGCCGTTGTCCAGCCCTCGGTGATGCCCCAGACCGATCACGAGCGCGCAGCCCTGGAGAAGGAACTCATCGAGTTCTGTCGCGCTTCACTCGCCGATTACAAGTGTCCGCGAAGCGTGGACTTCCGGCCTGAGCTACCACGCCATCCCACTGGCAAGCTCTACAAGCGGTTGCTCAAAGACGAGTACTGGACGGGACTGGGCCGCTCCATTTAGCCCCCTCGTGCATCCCTATCTCGACTTCCCAGGGCCACTTGCCTTCGCCCACCGCGGCGGCGCAGGAGTGCATCCCGAAAACACGATGTCGGCGTTCGCCCATGCTGTGGGATTGGGTTATCGGTACCTCGAAACGGACGTGCACGCGACGAAAGACGGCGTCTTGCTGGCTTTCCACGACGAAGACTTGCTGCGAACCTGCGGTGTTGACGTCAAAATCGGCGACATCACCTTCGCAGAATCGCAACAGATCAAGGTTCATGACTCCGAGCACATCCCCACATTGAGAGAGCTTCTGGAAACATGGCCGGAAATCCGACTGAACATCGACTGCAAGGCCGACTCTGCTCTCGAACCCCTCGTTCATGTGCTCGGCCATGCCCAAGTTCGACAGCGCACCTGCATCGGATCATTCAGCGATCGTCGCCTTCGACATCTTCGAACGCTTTTCGGCGAGGATCTGTGCACGAGCATGGGCCCACGCGAAGTTGCCCAAACGAGACTCGCTTCGTACGTACCGCGGACACCATTTTCGACATCGGCACATGCGGCCCAGGTTCCCCCGAATCAGGGGCCCATTCCACTTGTTGACCGACGTTTCGTCGACTTCTGTCATCAACGAAACATCCATGTTCATGTTTGGACGATCGATGATCCGTCAACCATGCATGACCTTCTTGATTTGGGAGTCGACGGCATCATGACCGATCAGCCCGAGACACTTCGCGGCGTGTTACAAGAGCGTGGCGCTTGGTGAGCCAGGCCCTGAACCTGAAAGGCGTCAGTAAAGGCTGGCCAAGTGGAGAGACAGCTCTCCAGGATGTTGACCTTGCGTTGGCATCGGGTGAATTCGTTTCGATCGTTGGACCGAGCGGCTGCGGTAAATCGACTTTGCTGCGAATCGTCGCTGGGCTCGATACGCCTACGTCGGGCGAAGTCTCAGTGAAAGCACAGACGACCGAGTTCGTGTTTCAGGATCCCACACTCCTGCCTTGGCTGACGGTGCTGGAGAACGTCTCATTACCTCTCGTATTGGCCGGAGAACGAAACGACGACGTGGCACGTTCTTCGCTCAGTGAAGTTGGATTGGCCGCAGACATCGACAAACTGCCCAGAGAACTCTCGGGCGGTATGAAAATGCGTACATCTGTCGCCCGTGCGTTGGTCACCAAACCAGACCTGTTTCTCCTCGACGAGCCATTTTCCGCAGTCGACGAACTACGCCGAGAAGATCTCAATCGCATGCTCTTGTCACTGCATGATCAACGTCGCTTCGCCTGCTTACTCGTCACCCATTCCGTCAATGAGGCCGTTCTTCTGGGCGACCGTGTTCTGTTGATGTCGAATAACCCCGGTCGAATGGCAGCCGAGGTTCACATTCCCATCCCGCGTTCCGAGCGTTTTGAGCGACGCTTTGATCAGGATTTCGTTTCTCTCACTCGAGCGGTAGCAATGGCGCTGCGAGGCTCATCATTATGAGCCGAAAAGGGTTCGCTCCCATCGCCCTCGTGGGCGCCATGTTTATTGCTTCTTGGTACGCATTGGCCTACCTGCTTCCCAATAACTTCGCCACGGCCACCAACAAGCCGCTGATCATCCCTCCCCCTCACCGACTCTTCGAAGACATGAATTTGATCTTGTGGTCCCGTCTCGGACGAGCGGTCACGATCACCGCGCTCACGAGTATCACTGGCCTCCTGATTTCGATGGTTCTTGGCGTGCTGCTGGGGATCCTGATGCATCGAAGGCGATGGGTGGAGCATGCGTTCTGGCCTTACCTGATTGCGCTTCAGGTAACCCCGATTATCGCCCTCGTACCACTGATCATCCGCATCGTCGGTTCAAACTTCGCCTCACGGGCACTCGTCACCGTGATCATTACCTTCTTCCCGATCGTCTCCAATACCTTGTTTGGCTTCAGACAGATAGATCGAAGGCTGCATGACTATTTCACCCTGCATCGTGCCAGCAAGACCCAGCGTCTTCTTCGGCTGGAACTTCCCGCCGCCTCCCCCGCAATGTTTGCCGGATTCCGGGTCTCCGCGGGGCTCGCGGTCATCGGAGCAATTGTCGGCGACTTCTTTTTCACTCGCGGAGACCCCGGTCTAGGCAAGTTGATCAGTCTGTTCTTCCTCAACAATCAGGCAGGGCCGATGTTCATCACCGCGATCACCGCGTCCCTGCTTGGTTTCATCCTCTTTGTTACATTCGGAGTACTCAATTCATTGGCTGTTGGGTGGTGGCAGGAGGGTTCCTCTCAATCCTGACGGCCCGTTGAAAGGAAACAATGAAGACTCGTCTCGCGCTGGTGGCTTTGCTTGCTCTCTCTGCTTGTGGCGGTGATGAAGCAGCGACACAATCGACATCCGTCAGCAATTCTGACGCTGCTTCACTTGCCGAAGTGTGCCCAGGCACGATCGTCTTCCAAACCGATTGGTTTCCCCAAGCAGAACACGGCGGACTCTACGAGTTGGTCGGTGATGACTATGCCGTCTCGAAGGATCTCGGCGTCACATCCGGAACAATGGTGCTGAGCGGAGAAGACCTCGGTGTCAGCGTCGAGATTCGCGCTGGTGGTCCGTTCATTCAGTCTCCGGTGGTGACGCAGATGTATCAGGATGATGCAATCACCATGGGCTACGTGGGCAACGATGTGGCCGTCGCTCGCTATGCCGATGCGCCAACCGTCGCTGTGTTCAACGCCTTGAATGTCAATCCACAGGTAGTTCTCTGGGACAAGGCTCGTCACCCCGAAGCAAAAACCCTTGAAGATGTGGTGCCAAATGTGGATGCGGTCTACGTGTTCGGTGAACCGTCGTGGGTGAAGTACCTCGTCGGTCAAGGAAAACTCGACCCCAACAAGGTCGACTCGAGCTACCAAGGCAACTTGATTCTCGCCACGGAAAACGTTGCTCACCAGGGTTTCTTGACTTCGGAGCCGTTTTCGTACCGCAACCTGGAGAGTGGTCCAATCGAGACGGGAAGCGTTCTCATCCACGACCTTGGCTGGACCAGCTATCCGCAGAACTTGGCTGTTCGCAAAGATCGACTAGAGGAACTTTCCCCGTGTTTGGAGCGACTCGTGCCCGTCCTTCAGCAAGCTCAGTTGAATTACTTGGCGGCGCCGGAGCGAGCCAACGCGATCATCGTTGATGCGGTGGCGACATTCGATAGTTACTGGCAACAGTCGGTCGAATCCACGGCCTATTCGGCTTCGACACAACTTTCCGCAGGAATAATCGGAAACGGAGACAGCGCAACTTTCGGAGACCTCGAAGAGGCTCGGGTAAACGACTTCATTGCCAAGGTCACCCCGATCCTTCGTGATTCAGGAATCGAAGTTCCTGATGTGACCGCAGCTGACATCGTCGACAACTCGTTTCTCGATCCCGAAATCAGTTTCGGAAACTGACGATCAGGCGTCCCGCACGCTCCATTTGCGCTTAGCCACTGGCTCCTGGTCGCTCCAGGGGAAGTTGATCCATTTGTCTGTGTGACGCCACACGTAATCGCACTTGACAATGGATTGGGATTTCTCGTACAACACGGCCAATCGCGAATCAGCCAGCTGTCCCTTACAGAACTCCAAGACGTGATTCAGGGTGTGACCAGTATCGGCCACATCATCGACAATCAGCACTTTGGAGTCCTTGAGATCGACGAGACTCGGCACAGGCGGAAGGATCATTGGCACGGCTAGGCGCTCGTTCACGCCCGTGTAGAACTCGACATTCATCGTGTAGGTGTTCTTGACCGACAGCGCGTAGCCCAGCGCTCCGGCAGTCAGGAGTCCTCCACGCGCGATTGCCAGGATGATGTCTGGTTCGTATCCGCTTTCCGCTACCTGAATCGCCAGTTCCCTACTGGCCGACCCGAATGACTCCCACGTCATGATTTCGCGATCTTCGGACACTTTTTCTCCTTCGTTCTTGGCAGCGAATCTAGTTGATTCCCAACGAGACGCGTCGTCAGATCAATACGGACAGTGCCGACATCCACTCTCGCAGCAATAGGCGCGAGTACGCAATGCCTCGGCAGTCATCACCGAAAGTCCGCTCACGGGATCGCGATAGCACGGAAGCCCCTTCGCGCATGCCTCAGCATGACGCTTGGAAGCTTCTTTGAAGGAGGGGTGCGACTCGGAAAAGTTCCTACCCAGGCCAAGATTCATTGGCTCAGTCCCATGTCAGCGAAGTAACTCGGCCACGACTTAGCGACGACGCGGGAATCGCTGATGACAGTGCCTTCGGCATTCCACCCAAGCAATGACAACGCCATGGCCAGGCGATGATCATGGTGAGGATCCACACTTGCCGAAGTCAACGGACCGCCGACAATGTCGAGGCCATCTGCATCCTCGCGAACTTCTACGCCAAAACGGCGCAATTCCTTTGCAAGGTCAGCAATTCGGTCGCTCTCCTTTTGTCGAATGAAACCCACTCCTCGAATGCGCGTGGTTCCCCGTGCTGTGGCCGCCACGGCGGCAATTGTCGGGACGAGATCCGATGAATCCCGCAAATCGACATCAACTGCAATTAGAGCGGACGAGGGGTCACGTCGAACGACGATGTCGTCCCCGACGTCCTCAACAGAGCAGCCCATTCGGCGCAGAATCGCGAACACCACTCGATCGGATTGCAGACGAACCGTTGCCCCTTGCGATATACGCGCAGAACCACCGGCGATTGCCGCGAATGCGGCTGGGTAGGAGGCCGACGACGCATCTGGTTCGATGTCGAGATTGGTCGCTCGATACTCGCCTTCGGCAACGTCGATCACTCGTCCGTCAATCGCCACGCGAGCGCCGAAGTGAGTCATGAGCGATCCCGTCATTTCGATGTAAGAGGCCGACACGACTTCACCAGTCAGTTCGATCCGTAGACCACCAGACAAGAACGGACCAATCATCATCAGAGCGGAGACGAACTGACTCGATACCGAGCCATTCATCGACACCGTTCCACCTCGTAGATCTCCTCGCGAGACCGAAATCGGTAGACCAGGACCTCCCTCCACGTTCGCGCCAAGGTGGCGAATGGCCTCGACCAATTCGGCGAAAGGACGTTCACGCAACCGTCCCTCTCCGGAGATCGTCGTTCGACCATGTCGTAGTGCCGACAAAGCGATCAGGAATCGAGACGTCGTTCCCGCCAAACGAGCATCGAGCTCGAGGTTCTCCGTTCCGTTGATGTCGAGCGGCCCCGTTACATGAATGGACCCCGCAGACTCCTCTACCAGGATGCCCAAGCTGCGAAGTGCTCCCTTCATCGCCGCCACGTCGTCACCATCGGGGACATTGCTCAGGGAGCTTCTCCCTGGGGACAATGCGGCAATGACCAGCGTGCGGTTGGCGATCGACTTGGAGCCGGGCACCACCACGTCGATATCGATGGGACCACCAGATCGCACCACCACGCTTTGGCTGGCACGCCAACCGTTCATGGCGCCACCCGTATCACCGAACACTCAACATCCATCGAGTTCAAATGAACGTCTGCACCACAGGTTTGAATCCCCGCGCAATGAGACCCCCGCGAAGCAAGTCACGAGCTGCCAACTCCACGATCAGGACCAACACGCCCTGGTTCCCCTCAGCCGAGTGGGCAACCTCAAAGTTGGCCACGTTGACTCCAAGCTCGGCGGCGATGGCAAAAATCTCGACAGCTGCGCCCGAACGATCGGGAATGGGAATTCGGAACTCGACCACGTCACCAAGTTCCCGCAGCCTTGCGGGCAAGTTTGCGCGAGCATTCCGTGCCTCATGCAAACGAGACAGCAGCGCGTCACTGTCGCCATCCCCAACGATCCGACGCATTTCCGACAAACCGGAAATGAGCGAGTCCAGTGCCCTGACGATCGCATTCTTGTTTTCTCTACAAATGTCCACCCAAATGGACGGCCCACCCGACGCGACACGTGTCATGTCGCGGAACCCGCCAGCGGCCAACCGCAAAATGGCAACGTGTTCTTCACTCTGCTTCGCCGCTAGGCCCATCAACGTCGCTGCGGTCAGATGGGGAAGGTGACTCACGAGCGCTACTACTTCGTCGTGACGGGCGGGATCGAGCACGACGATCTCCGCACCCAGATCGCGGGCTAGCGAGGCAGCAGCCTCGAATGTGGCGTCACTCGTGCGCTCATGCGGCGTCAACACCCATGCGGCGCCAACGAACAGATCGGGATTGACTCCGGCAAGACCAGACAACTCACTTCCCGCCATCGGATGCCCTCCGATGAATCGCGGATCAGAGATCTCGTCGATGACGTGGGATTTCACACTGCCGACGTCGGTGACGACCCCAGCAACCTGCTTCAGGAGTGCGTGTACTTCGCTGGCGATGTTCGATACGGGCGTTGCCACCACGGACACATCAGCTGCACTGTCAAGCACGTCATCGGTGATGACCCCCAGAGACAGCGCTTCACTTACCACCGCGGGATCGGCATCGGTGCCATGAACACGCCAACCACGGCCAGACAGTCCACTCGCAACCGAGCCTCCGATGAGGCCTAGACCGACGACATTGGCGCTGCGACTCACGGCGATCAAGGGTATCCCTGAGCGCTCTTGTCAGCGCCCGTCAAGCGAAAGACTTCTTCCTTCGATAGGTGACGAAACTCACCAGGTTTCAGTCTGTTGTCGGTGATCGTTCCGATGCGGACTCGAATAAGTCGTTCGACGGAATGACCCACAGCAGCACACATCCTGCGTATTTGGCGGTTACGCCCCTCCCCGATCGCGATTCGCAGTATTCCTGGTTCAGTCTGCGCAACCTTGGCCGGAGCAGTCACACCATCTTCGAGTTCGACACCTTCACGCAGAGCCCGAATGGAGGCTGGCTTCACTCCCGAATCTCCAGAACTCACCACGACCAAGTATTCCTTCTCACAACCAAAGCGTGGATGCATAACGCGATTTGCAAATTGACCATCGTTCGTCAAGATGATCAAGCCCTCCGAATCAGCATCGAGACGACCAACTGGATATACGCGAGGACTTTCCGGCACCAGCGAGACCACCGTCTCGCGATCATGGGTATCACTTGCGGTCGATACAACACCTCTTGGTTTGTTCAACAGGTAATAGACGAAGTCCGGTCGTATGCCCACCGGCGCGCCGTCAACCTCGACCAAGTCACGGTCGACATCCACACGCCGACCCAAAACGGCCACCTCACCATTGACCGTTACTCGACCTTCACTTATCAATTCCTCGCAATGACGCCTGCTACCGAAGCCACGGCTGGCGAGCACCTTCTGCAAACGCTCCGAATCGGCGCCTCCCGGCGCGGATGATGAGTCCATCGAGTCCTCTACTGCTCGTCGAGTGATTGAGTCTGCTGCTGCTCGTGGTTGACACCGTCGCTAGGCACAATGCGCAGCCCTCGTTCAAGCGCCTCCACTACCGAAGCGTCGGGCACGAACTCCGAAATCGAGGGCAAGTCGGCCAGCGTGGCCAAACCGAGGCGTTCGAGGAACAAGCTCGTGGTGCCGAACATCACTGCCTGCCCTGGACCCTCATCGCGTCCGACCTCTGCGATATAACCGCGAGCCTGCAATGTGCGCATCACGGCATCCGGATCGACTCCGCGAATCGAAGCAATCTGACCACGGCTGATGGGCTGCTTGTACGCGATGATCGCCAAGGTTTCGAGGGCAGCAGCCGAAATTCGCGCCTGCTGGCTATCCAAGACAAAACGTTCGACGTACGCAGCAACATCGGGATGAGATTGGAAGCGGTAACCACCAGCGACTTTCACCAGTTGAAAACCATGACCTGCATCCGCATAAGCCATCGCCAGACGCTGGCAGAGATCCTCAATGTCATCCTGCGGAACTTCGAGCAACTGCGACAACATCGACGGACTCACGGGCTCCATGGCAACCATCAGGATTCCCTCAAGTGCCTTGATGACTTCCGCGCTCGGACTGGATGATTCAGTCATTTCGTTCACCCCTCATAGTCGTCGATCGCCAAAGCGGCTTCGAAATCTCGGTCATCGCCGCCTACCCACTCCACCACGATGTCACCGAAGCGATCAACTTGGTCGAGGTCGACTCTCCCCTGCTTGAACAATTCGAGAATTGCCAGAAAACGAACCACCACTTCGATTCGATCAGCAATCGCGGAAGTGAGGTCTCGGAATGTCGTGCGACCGACGGAAGGCAACACGCGCAACATCTCGACCAAGGCGTCGCCAACGCTGGCACGAATCGGATTAACGTGATACAGATCGATCGCCAGAGGCACCTTGCGTTGCGTCGCCCTGAAGAAGGCCCGCTGGAGTCGCACCGGAGTAACACCTTCAAGAATGTCGGGAACGAGCTCGGAGAAGCGCTCGTCGGGCCCTGAGCGGCGAGGAAAACTGAGCGTGGCTTCGTCCAAGAGGTGGGAAAATGCAGATGCGACATCCTTGAATGTCTTGCAATCGAGAAGCCGAGAAAGCAGGAGGTCGCGCTCTTCCCACAGAGCCAATTCCTCATCCAGGTCAAGTGGGTCCCTACTCGGAACCAATCGGCGAGTTTTCAGCTCCACGAGCGTGGCGGCGATCAGGAGAAATTCGGTCGCCACATCGAGGTCGAGCGACTTCATCCGCTCGATTTCCGCGATGTAGGCCTCGACGATCGTGAGCAACGAGATCTCGTGGATGTCAACTTCTTCTTTGAGGATGAGGTGCAGCAGCAGGTCGAAGGGACCATCAAAAACCGGCGTGTTTACCTCGTAAGCCACACGTGGAGAATAGTTGAACCAAAATCGAGGCTCCGGGCTCCACTACCGTGGAGCCGTGACGCGCGTCTTGTCCTGTATTCAGCCGACGGGGGACGTGCATCTCGGCAATTACCTCGGCGCCCTGCGCAATTGGGTGAGCGGCCAACACCAGGCAGATGTCTTTCACGGCATCGTCGATCTCCATGCCCTGACCATCACGGACCAACCACACGTCCTCGGGGAACGCACCCTTCACCTCGCTGCCGTGCTGTTTGCGGTCGGTCTCGACCCGAACAAGGCGACCGTATTCGTGCAGTCCCATGTCCCCGAGCACAACCAACTCGGCTGGGTGATGGAGTGTCTGGTCAGCTACGGCGAGTTGAGCCGGATGACCCAATTCAAGGACAAGTCCGCCAAACGAGAGGCCGAATTCGTCTCGGCCGGGTTGTTCACCTACCCCGCACTCCAGGCAGCCGACATTCTTCTTTATGACGCCGATGAAGTGCCTGTTGGTGACGACCAGCGCCAGCACGTTGAGATCACTCGGGACATCGCGGTCAGATTCAACTCACGTTTTGGCGAGACCTTCGTCATTCCACGTGCGGTCACACCGAAGGTGGGAGCCCGGGTCATGGACCTCCAGCAACCAACGAGCAAGATGTCGAAATCTTCCGATGGCGACGCGGGAATCATCTATCTCCTCGAGGATCCCTCGTCGATCGCCAAGAAGTTCAAGCGCGCCGTCACCGACAGCGAGAACGAAGTTCGCTACGACAGAAACAACAAGCCGGGTGTTTCGAACCTGCTGGACATTCTTTCGGCGTGTACAGGCGAAACTCCGGAGTCCCTTGCTTCGAAATACACCCAATACGGATCGCTCAAGACCGACACGGGCGACGCAGTCGTCGCGACGCTCACCCCCATTCGAGAGCGTGCGTCTGAGTTGCTACAAGACAAGGCCGAACTCGCTCGACTCCTTGCAGTTGGCGCGGATCGTGCCCGCAGCGTGGCTATGAAGACGCTCTCGCGGGCGTACGACGCCATCGGCCTGTTGCGCCCGTAAATCAGTCAGCAGTTGTCGGCCCACCGAAAGGCCGCCAACGCGCTTTGTCGAGCCGAGCCATCGAGAATGGCCTGAACATCGCGGGAGCACCCAGCATCGCGAAGCATCGTGATCCCTATCGATTCATGATCGTGATAAATCGCGAATCGAGAACCACGTCGGCCGAACACCGTGGCCGCCACTCGACCGAGCGTTCCCAAGTTGCTTGCCACCTTGCCCACATCGTGCAAAGCAACACCAATGATCTCAGCAGTCGTCGCCTCGGGAAGTCGATGGAGGAACCGACCCACCACCTTGAGCGAATGCCGTTGATCAGACGCTGGCATGGTTCGCCAGAGCGTGAACTCCTGCTCGCTCATGATCTCTAGCAGGACCGACGCCTCAGATTCATCTGGAAAGCGACCCGACAGGGACTGCACGAATCGGCGAAGTAGATGAAACATCAGGATCTCGCTCGAGGGTGTGCCTCGCGATATGCCGCAAAAAGCAGTTCGTTGTCCACCTTCGTGTACACCTGTGTGGTCGTGACAGACGCATGACCGAGTAGCTCTTGGACCACGCGCAGATCGGCACCATTCACCAACATGTGAGTTGCGCACGAGTGCCGCAATACGTGTGGCGAGAGATCGACCTTGATGCCGGCTCGCATCGCGTACTTCTTGACTATCCCCCATGCAGCTTGCCGTGTCAGCCGCGTTCCACGCACGCCGAGAAAGACGGCGTCCGCATCATCTCGCCTCGCCCACTGCTGGGGTTCCACAAACGGGCGGCCGGAAGGTCCGAGCCACCGAGTGAGTGCCATGTGCGCTTGACGACCGAACGGCACAATCCGTTCCTTTGACCCCTTACCGAACAATCGGACGAGCGAGTTCTCCATGTCCAGGTCGGAGAGACGAAGTCCACACGCTTCGGATATTCGCGCTCCCGTTCCGTAGAGAAACTCAAGAAGCGCCTGATCACGTATGGCCAACGCGTCGACGCCTGTAACGCTTTCCAACAGGCGGATCACGTCATCTTGAGAGAGCGCCTTCGGGATACCCTTCGGCACTGCGACACCTTCGATCATCGACATCGGGTCGTCGATGCGCACGCCTTCTTCAACGAGGAATCGATGAAACACTCGCAGAGTGGCAATTGCCCTGGCCACGCTCTTCGGAGACTTACCCCCGCTTCGTTGTCTGGAGACGAACCGCTCGATGTCGGCGACCGTGGCCCGCTCCATCGAGACATCCGTCTCAGAGAGGAATTTCCCGTATCCGACTAGATCCGATCGATAGGCAATGATCGTTCGCTCACTGCGTCCTTGTTCGACTGCAAGCCAACCGAGGAATCGGTCGAGAGAGTTGATCTCCGTCATGCAACCATCGAGACGGCACGCAGGATTCCGATGATCGCCAGCGAGTTGATCACCTCGCCACGTTCCACCATGCGCACCGCCTCGTCCAGGTCAACCAGATGGATCGATGACGACATCTCCTCGGGGCCTTGCGGGGACGCCTCGCCTCGCTGCAGATCACTGGCCAGGTACAACTCCGCCACCGAGTTGCTGGTACCGGGCGACTGGGCTACTTGACCAATTTGACGCCAAGTAGAACCGACATAACCCGTCTCCTCACGCAGCTCTCGCTTCGCACAATCGAGCGGCGTCTCGCCCTCCACATCGCGCATGCCGGCGGGAATTTCCCACAGCACCATGTCAAGTGCTGGCCGGTACTGGCGCACCATCACCAATTGCCGATCGCCATCCACCGCAGCAATCGCCACCACACCCGGTGAATCAACAAACGTGCGGGAAAAGCCATTGCCCTCGGGATCACAGAATTCACGCTCGACCAACCGCCACGCTGCCCACTCATGGAGCGTGCGTCGCTCCCCGGCCTCGAACGGCCTCATGTCACTCAGCCGCGGGTCGATGAAACCGACGTTTGCGTTTCGGCCAACGGGACGCGCTTGCTGCGACGCTGCAACGCTGCCCCGATGAAATCGCGGAACAGCGGATGCGGCCGATCTGGACGACTCTTGAACTCAGGATGCGCCTGAGTGCCGACCCAGAACGGATGGTCGCGCAATTCGATGAACTCCACCAATCGCTTGTCGGGTGAAGTTCCGCTGCAAAGAAAGCCCTTTTCCTCGAAGCGTGTGCGGAACTGTGAGTTGAACTCGTAGCGGTGACGGTGACGCTCGGACACCACGGGCTCGCCGTACGCGGCAGCCACCTTCGTACCCGGCTCGAGCACCGCGTAGTACGCGCCAAGTCGCATGGTTCCACCCATGTCGGTAACTTCGCGCTGATCGATCATCAAGTCGATCACCGGGTTCTGGGTGGAGAGATCGAACTCCGTCGAATTCGCATCGGTGAGGCCGAGCACATGGCGAGCGAACTCGATCGTCATGACCTGCATGCCGAGGCAAAGGCCGAGGCACGGCACACCCTCTTCACGGGCGATCTCTGCCGCCCTGATCTTGCCCTCGATGCCACGGGGACCGAATCCGCCAGGAATCACGATGCCGTCGAGATCCGCCAGGCGACCTTCAGCGAGCAGACCTTCGACATTTTCGGCCTGGATCCAGACGATCTCCACCTTGGCCGCGTGATGGAAGCCGGCGTGCTTGAGACTCTCGACCACCGACAGATAGGCGTCCTGCAGTTCGACGTATTTGCCGATCAAGCCGATGCGCACGGGAGCGGTCGAAGCTTCGACCCGCGCGACCAATTCGCGCCATGGTCGCAAGTCGATCTCTGCTTCGATGCGCAAGACGTCACAAATCCGTGAGTCAAGCCCTTCTTCGTGAAGGATCAATGGAAGCTCGTAGATGTTACGCACGTCGGCAGCATTGATCACGTTGCGATGATCGACGTCGCACTGATTCGAGATCTTCCGCTTGAGTTGGTCGCTCACCGGCTCGTCGCTTCGACACACGATCACGTCGGGCTGAATGCCGCGACTACGCAATTCGGTGACCGAGTGTTGCGTGGGTTTAGTCTTCTGCTCACCGCTTGGTCCAATGAAGGGAACCAGCGTGACGTGCACGTAACAGACGTTGTCGCGACCAACTTCGTTGCGGAATTGTCGAATCGCTTCGAGGAACGGGAGAATCTCGATGTCGCCGACGGTTCCACCCACCTCGGTGATGACCACATCCACATCATCGGTTGCCAAGCGTTGAATGCGACGCTTGATCTCATCCGTCACATGGGGAATGACCTGCACCGTGCGACCCAGGTAGTCACCCCGACGCTCCGCGGCCAGCACGGCCTGATAGATGCTTCCTGTGGTTGCATTAGACGCTCGAGTCAGACTTTCGTCAATGAATCGCTCGTAGTGACCGAGGTCAAGATCGGTTTCACCGCCGTCATCGGTGACGAACACTTCACCATGCTCGAACGGATTCATTGTTCCCGGATCGACATTGATATAGGGATCGAGCTTTTGCATCGTGACGCGCAAACCACGCATCTTCAGGAGACGACCTAGCGAAGATGCGGTCAGACCTTTGCCGAGGGAACTTGCCACGCCACCAGTCACGAATATGTGCTTTGGCATTCGCCCTCCGCCCTTTCCGGGCGGAAACGCTTTCCGCCCTACGACGGAAGAACAGCATAACCGTGCCTCAGCGTGCGGCTTGTTTCCCCTTACGGCGAGCCTCGAGGAGCGACGTGGAGTGGGCGATCGCCGCAGGATCATCCGTGGCTCCCGACAGCATTCGAGCGATCTCACCCACCCGATCCGTCCCAGCAAGTGCTGACACCCCAGCGAACGTGGCTCCC
This sequence comes from Ilumatobacteraceae bacterium, assembly GCA_017856375.1. Classification (GTDB taxonomy): domain Bacteria; phylum Actinomycetota; class Acidimicrobiia; order Acidimicrobiales; family Ilumatobacteraceae; genus UBA3006. The sequence goes on from JAFMFC010000002.1 coordinate 84,657, forward strand.
TTGCGGACGGATTTGTGGACACTTAAGTGCTGCTGGGCATTTGCGGCGACCTGGGCGAGGTGGGTGACTACCAGCACCTGGTGGCGCTCGGCGATCTCCCCCAGCGCAGCACCAACGGCCACCGCAGCCTCGCCGCCGATTCCCGCGTCTACTTCGTCGAACACCAAGGTCGATGGCCCGCTGGTCAACACCATACGTAAAGCCAACATCGTTCGAGCCAACTCGCCACCTGAGGCCACCTTCGTCAAGGGAAGTGGGTGGCTCCCCGGATTGGCGGATAGGAGGAACGTCACCTGTTCACCCGCCTCGCCCTGGACATCGATCGCCACGGTGGCATTGGGCATGGCCAGCTTGCGCAGATGCTTCTCCGTGGCACTTGCTAGTGGTGCAGCTACCGACTTCCTCTTCTCCAAGATGAGGGCTTGCTCACGCGCCAGTTCGGCTAGTGCAACAGTTCGCTCCTCTTCCAGACGAGCTGCCCGCTCCTCGTACCCGACAAGCTCGGCCAAACGTTGACGGGTAACGCCCAGGTACTCGATCACCTCGGTCAGTTGATCGCCGTACTTGCGCTTGATCTCGGACAACAGGTTCAGTCGAAGGCGAACCTCGTTCAGTCGTTCCGGATTCTCCTCGACATCTTCTGCCATCGAACGAAGTTCAGAAGAGAGATCACCGACCTCATTCTGCAGAGCACGGAGCCTGTTCACAAAACCGTCGAAAGCATCCCGACCACCAAGACGAGACATTGCCTCACCCACGCGATCCGCCGCACCTTCTTCATCAGTCAAGACGGTGGTCGCCGACCACAACGCTTCTCGGAGTTGGTTGGCGTTCGCGAGCATCTCCTCTTCTTGACGCAATTGCTCGTCTTCACTGGGCGACTGAATCGCGGCTGCTTCGATCTCCTCCACCTGGAACGACAGCAAGTCGATTTCGCGCGCTCGCTGCCGTTCGTCTCCGCCAAACGTGGCCAAGGCGGCGTCGATCTCCGTCACACGATGGCGAGCCTGCTCCAGAGCAGAGAGATCGATCTGCCCAAAGGCGTCAACGGCAGCGCGCTGTTCCGCGGCTCCCAGTAACGACTGATGAGCGTGTTGACCGTGGAGATCCACCAATTTGGCTCCAACCTCGGACAACTGAGTCACGGTGGCCAACCGGCCGTTGATATACGCCCGAGACCGGCCATCTTGAGGTACGACCCGGGTGATGATCATCTCTTCGTCGCCCAAGACGAAACGGCCCTCTACCGATGCTTCGGTGGCGCCCGACCGAATCACCGTGGAGTCGGCACGCTCTCCCACCAACAGCGAAATCGCTTCGACCACCATCGTCTTTCCTGCACCCGTTTCACCAGTCAATGCGATGAGACCGCCTTCCAACACCAAATTGACCTCTTCGATCACACCGAGGTTTTGGATGCGAAGCTCCTGGAGCATCAGTTGTCGCCGAGGCCCAATTTCTGACGCACGATCGAATGGAAATGAGGTGTCTGAAAACGAACGAACACCGCATCGGATTCGTCCTGTCCGAACGTCACCTCATCGTGCTCGGTGAGACTCGCCACCTTTCTGCCGTCAATCGCGACATCGACTGGACGCGTACCCACGACGCGGATGTGTACCGATTCAGACGCGTCAAGAACCATCGAGCGGTCGAACAGCATGTGTGGAGAGACCGGTGTCACAAGAATTGCCCGATGGCGTGGTGAAACGAGTGGTCCACGCGCCGAAAGTGAGTATGCGGTGCTGCCCGTCGGCGTGGCGACGATGAGTCCGTCCGCCGAGTAGCGAGCAAAGGACTCACCGTTGATCGAGAGATCGAGCCAAATGGTGTGGCCCGACGTTTGTTTCTCAAGCACCACCTCGTTCAATGCGCGCCACGAGATCGCTGGCCGACCTTCACGTTCCGCAAGGACAGCGCGAACCATCATTCGCCGATCGAGGACGAAGTCCTTGCCTTCCGTGCCCGTCATCCACTTGACGATCCGCTTGACGAGTTCGTCCGGAACGACCTCGGTCAGATAACCGAGCGTCCCTACGTTGACGGCCATGATCGGCACTGCCTTGCCATCAAGTGTTTGAACGGCGCGCAAAACGGTGCCGTCACCACCCAACGCAAGCACCAGGTTTGCTTCTCCGGCCGGACGTTCGCTTGCTAGTCCTTTGAGTCCATGAGCCGCAGCGTCACTCGGCGACATCCACACCTCATGCCCCCCGCCTTCAGCCCAACGAACGAGCGCATTAACGAGTTCGGGAACCTCGGGGCGATCGTGGTGGCCCAAGACATAGAACTTGGTCATGGCATCACACTAATCAGAGGGTCTTGCGGGCCCCTTGTGGAACCAGGTCAAGTACTCGATGTTTCCCTTCTGTCCATGGATCGGCGACTTGATAGTCGTGCGCTCGCCGAGGCCTGCCTGCTGGAACGTGGTCACTACTTCTCGCACCGTTCGCTCTCGAATTCCCTGGTCGCTGATCACACCTCCGAAGCGGTCTGCCTCGGCCTTGGTGGCCTCGAACTGTGGTTTCACGAGCACCACTACATCAGCACTCTCGCGCATCACTCTGGTGACGGCGGGAATCGCCGAAGTTGCGGAAATGAAAGACAAGTCAACGACCACGATGTCGGCCACCGACTCCGGCAGTCGCTCCACGTCCTTTACGTTCACACCAGCCATCACCGTCACCCGCGCGTCACCGGCGAGACGCTCGTGCAACAGGTTCTCCCCGACATCAACTGCAATGACCTGTCGACATCCACGTTGGAGAAGACAGTCGGTGAAACCGCCGGTCGACGAGCCCAAGTCGACTGCCACGAGATCGGTCACATCGATAGACCACGTTGCCAATGCGTGGTCGAGCTTCTCCCCGCCACGCGAAACGAACCGCGACGGCTGGACGATCAGCAATTGATCGGCCTCGGCCACCAGCCGATTCGGGTTGTTTGCCACGGCGCCATTCACGAGTACCCGATCGAGATCGATGAGCCGACGCGCGTCATCAACGGTTTCAGCGAGACCGCGAGCAACAAGTACCGCGTCGAGCTTGGCTCTTCTCATCCGCGAAGGATCTCATCCACGACATCGGCCAGTGTGTCGCGTTCCATGGTCACGGGAACCTTGCCATTGGCCTCACTCACGTTCGATCGAACGCGCGCAAAGCGACACCCAAGCAGACGAGCAAAGGCTCCATCGGTCGACACCCGATCGCCCACCATCCAGGATGTCGACATGTCGTGTTGCCCGAAGTGTGATCGCACCAATTGAGCCATCGGGAGATGGGGCTTACCCGCGATAATGGGCTGGACACCGGAAGCCGTGGCGACTGCCGCAACGATCGACCCACCACCGGGGATCGGTCCGTCGGGAGTGGGATATGTGGCGTCGTCATTGGTTGCAACGAACGTCGCTCCGCTGCGAATGGCGCTCGACAACGCGTGCAGACCATAAAAGTCGAAATGGCGATGGAAACCGACGACCACGTGATCGAACTGCCCAGTGGGACCATTTTCGACGAGCACAATCTCCCCATCCACTTTTCGGGCCAAGGCGTCCACGACGCCGGGGCCTCCGCCCACCAACACTCGGCTGCCGGCGCCGACCACTTCGGCAGCAGCCAAAGACGACGTGAGAACTCGCCCGCGGGCTCGCACCCCAATCTGTTCCAATGCAGACTCCTGCTCGGCAACCGAGCGGTAGGAGTTGTTCGTGACGAAGGCAACTGGCACGCCAGCGTCATCGAGGCGCGAGATGGCAGCGACGGCTCCGGGCAGGGGTCGCTGCATCAGCCACACGACTCCGTCCACGTCTAGAAGAACTGGTGATCTGACTGGCACACTGTCATTGTGCCTCGATTTGAACCCTTCCGCGCCCTGCGTTACTCATCGCGCCTTCCCTTGGGCGACGTGTGCGCTCCGCCTTATGACGTGTTGAGTGAGCACGATCGAGAACGATTGGGTTTGCACCACGAAGTCAACATTGTCCATGTCGACATGCCGATCGGCGACGAACACGATCGCTATGAGGTTGCGGCATCAGTGCTTGCCCGCTGGATTCACGATGGAGTCATGGTTCGCGACGACAAACCCTCCTTCACCTTGTACCGGATGGAGTTCATCGACGCGCTGGGCAGACAGCGTCGGACCGTTGGGGTGCTTGGCGCGCTAGAAGTTCGCGACGAAGGGGCAGGCGGAGTACTTCCGCACGAGCGCACCACACCAAAGGCAAAGACCGACCGTTTACAACTCACGCGTGCCACGCGTGCCAATTTGTCTCCCGTTTGGGGCCTCTCACTCGCCGAGGGATTGACCGATGCCCTCTCGTTACCCGGCGAGGAGGTAGGTCGTTTCACCGACGAGACCGGTGTTACCCACATCGTGGAACGCATCGTGGATCCCGAGCGTCTCGCAGCAATTTCGAGCCTGATCTCGGCTCAACCAGTGGTGATCGCCGACGGGCATCATCGTTACGCAATCAGTCGTACGTACCGCGACGAATGCAGAGCATCGGGCGTGCTCCCCGAAAGCGAGTTGACACTCACTTATGTGAACGAATTGGTATCCGATCAGCTCAGCGTGCAAGCGATCCATCGCCTCTACCGAGCAGTCAACTTCTCTGAGCTGAAGGCTCACCTTGAGAAGTCCTTCGACATGGCCGAAGGTGGTTCTGCTAACCCGCAGGTGCTCACCGAAATCGATCGTCGCGACGCACTCGCACTCGTTGACATGAATGGCAACGTGACCTGGATGACTCCCAAGCCTGGTCGTTTTGATGGAGTGCGCGACCTCGACAGTGCTCGTTTGGAACATGCATTGCAGGGATTCGAGCACGATGTCGCCTATCAGCACGGTTATCACGAGGTCATGCACGAGCTGAACAACGAGCGAGCCGCTGCCGCAGTGTTCATCAAACCCGTGTCCGTTGCGGAGATTCAGCGAACGGCCCACGAAGGTCTGTTGATGCCACCGAAATCCACGTTCTTCACACCGAAGCTGCGAACCGGCTTGGTGCTGCGCGAAATCGATGCATGATCAGCGACCGAGGTCGCGCAAACGATCGTCAATGTCGTAAAACGACTTGTCGTATCGCTTGACTAGCTGGAACATATTGCGGGCCTTGATCGGATCTCCCGCTTTGTCGTACAGATCCGCGAGGGCGTACCACGTGCGCAGATGATGCTCCTGCGGTCGAGAGGGCTCTTTCGACGCCTTCTCCATGAGTCGAATGGCCGACTGAATGTTGCCCCGCTCTGCCAAGCTGTTGGCAGCAACGATTCTTCCCTCGGAAACGGTCGCTGCATCCGGCGAAGCGTCACGCAACTCCGCCCATACTGCGTCCACTTGTTCGTGTCGACCAAGCGCACGATAACAATCGGCAAGCACGGGATGGACGATCATCTGCGCGCGGTCTAGGTGACGCGCAGCTTCAAGATGATCTGCAGCCTTCAGCCAGTCACCCATGCGGTACAGCGACAGACCGAGCAACTCTCGCACCATCGCCACTTCTGGCGCATCGGCCGCAATCGGACCGAGGATCTGTTTGGCGTCCTTCCATCGCTCAGCCTGAAAGGCTTCGAGCGCTTTGGCTAAGCGGCGAGCCTGACGAAGTCCGTCACGCTCCCCGAGTGCAGCGGAGAGCGGACCAAGCGCACGCGAATTGACCGTCTCCATTGCTTCACCAGTGCGCTGGCGAACTGGCTCCTGCTCACTTCGCTTCGAGGACTTTCGTGGACGGACTGGACCCTCATCGATCCATCGCTCTTCACTTGGGCGCTCATAGGGAACTTCGCCGCGCTTGTACTTGCGGCCACCCTTGGTGCGACGAATCTCGTCAGCGCGACGCTGCGCGTCGGTGAGTGGGCGTTCCGGACGATCACCATCTCGACGCGGTCGAGCCGAGCGATCAAATTCTCGCCGTGGTCGCGCCGACCGCTCACCAGAACGTTCACCAAAGCTTCGCCTACTTGGGCCGCGATCACCTTCGCTACGGCGACGGATTTCCCCAGCTCCTTCCCGACGCGGTCTTGATGGCCGCTCACCATCTCTCCGCGGTCGTCCCGACCGCTCGCCTTCACCACGGGGGCGAA